>PMLN01000235.1 GCA_003158885.1 Anaerolineae bacterium | reverse complement strand
TAGAAGGGGGTCTTATGCCGCGCTCGAATAGAAGTAATCCCAAAATAAAACACCGAGCCATTGAACTCCGAAAAGAGCCGACTCCTGCTGAAAGCCGGCTATGGGCGTACCTGCGAACCGATCAACTGGGAATAACCTTTCGCCGTCAGCATGCTGTCGACTCTTTTATCGTAACTGCTCAGCCTGATTTACCAAAATACGTATGAAAACCATGGCTGAGCAGTAACAAAATAACTCGAATTGCGCAAACCTTCAGGCGCGGTGTGTCAGGCCAATTAATGGCATGGGTAGACGGTATTAGCCGGTGTCCGTACCTGAAACGTCTCATAGTTCATATGATAGGTATTCAATTCCGTCTGTACTTTTTGGATCGCAGCCTCCGCCGCCCAGCGTGTGAACGTGAAGGAACGCCAGTCTCCCGTTCCTTGATCGGCATTATTAAGGGCCTTATGGCAGACCAGAATGGCGCCAATCGCTTCATGGGTCGAGGTGGTAAGCGAAGCGGAATGGAATTCGTCCACCAATACAGGAATGGCATCCGAAGAAAACGAAACAAGGTATTGTACATCCAGGCTTTGTCCCTGCATGACGCGATCCACATTATGGCGAACAATAAACCCGTCCACATTTAGAAGGCTCAACGATACCGCAAACCCGAGTGAAGTTAGCAGCACCGCCAAGGCAATGAAGCGTTCGCGCCGCAAGAATTCCAGTATCACAACAGCAAGCAATAAAACCCCGATCCAAACCAGGGCTACATATGTATATGTTCGCAGGCGGGAAAAGCCGTAGGCAACTTCATAAAGGTTCAGGCGTTGATAGGCCGATATCAGAATCACCATAACCAACAAAACGATGGCAATGCTCAAACCAGAATAGGCCCATTTGTGTGCCTGGCTTTCCCGGCGGGTAATGGCACCAAAGCCCATAATCATGAGCAGACTCAAAAAGGCAACCGCCATCAACTCACCAAAACCGCGCCGGGCATATTCAGAATACGTAAAACCGGTAATATTAATGTTTGCCAGTCCACCAAAGAGGTAGCGGACTTGAATCACAACAAAGGCGGCAAAGAGAACGATCACGCTTCCAAGCACAATGGCGGTTTCCGTAAAACCCAGAAATTGGGGAACAAGGGGTTTCTCTTCGCCGATCAGTTTTTCATCCCGGCTGTGCAAGGCGGCGTGCAGAAAGGCCCCGGCCAGTCCGTAGGCGATCAAGAGGATATAGAATAGACGGAATATATATTCGGGAAATTTATCCCAGCCGAAGAAAGGTTTCAACAATGCGCCCAGTTGATTGCTGAAGATGCTATCCGCCGAGGCAAGCAGGGCGGCAAAGATGGCGAGGATGGGAATTGCGATCAGGATGCCGCGCAGGGCAGGCCAGATGTTGATCTTTACAGCCTGCTGGCTGCTTTCCTTGCGCTCACGACTGACCTCGGAATTGAACATGGCCGGCTGCGCCAACATACTGCCCATCAACTTGAAGAAGCCGGACACATAATCGGCCAGGCTATATGCGAACCAGCGCCCGCCGAGGAAGGTATTGGCTAATACAACCATCAGTAAAAACGGTATCAGAACACCCAGGAAAACGGTCAACGGTTCGGCGCGGATAAAAGTAATCGCCGCAAAAAATAAAATCAGAGGGATCAGCCATAACGTTCCGCGGGCAGGGCGTTGATCATTGACCCGGAGAAGAAGAAATCCACCCAGCAAACAACATACGGTGAAGATGGCAAAGTTAACGCCGAAGGACTGCTGCCAAAAAAGAAAATCGAACAGCCAGCCAAGCAAAATTGCCATAATCCAGAGCAAGTTCGGGTTTTTCTTCATGAAAGCCTCCATCACAAATTTCCCGCAATATAACAGATGCCTGCTCGCGGAGCCTCTCAAATCCTATCACTTTTCATCCTGATTCACAATTCAGCACGCAAGCGTAATCATGGCCTTCTCAAAGTCCATGACGAATCCATGCTTTATCATTTTTCACCGCGAAGGGGCGAAGTACGCGAAGAATAAAAGTGTTTGCAAGCTTGGCGTTCTTCGCGGTTCCTTTTCTGATCTTGAGAAAACCATGCNNATTTCGTGGGCTTCTGAATCGTTCACCACAGAGTCCACGGAGACTACAGAGAAGAACAGAGAGTTTTTTCTCTGTGCTCTCTATGAACTTTGTGATCTCTACGATGAGAAAGAATTAGCCCACTATTTTAACAACTCCATGCAAGTGTGATGGTTGGGCGACCACCTACGGTATAATTGCGCGTATGGGAACAATCATTGCCGTAGATATCGGCGGGACGCATTTGCGCACAGCCGCCTATGAATCAGAACAATTTGAGCCAAGCGCGTACAGGCGCGTCAAGACGCTTGCCGATGAACCGGGGGTTTTCGAACGCATGGTCAAAGCCATCGAAGAAGTCCGACCGCATGACGGCCCGTTGGATGGGATCGGAGTGGCCTCGCCGGGGCCGCTCGATCCGCACACCGGTCACATGCTGGCCACACCGAACATCAAACAATTCGATAATTTCCCGCTGGCGCCGAAACTCACCGAGCATTTCGGCGTACCGGCGTTTTTGGATAACGACGCGAACATGGCTTGTCTCGGCGAATGGAAATACGGCGCGGCGAAGGGACATCACGACGTACTCTATCTAACGATCAGCACGGGGATCGGAGGCGGCGTGATCGCCAATGACCGGCTCCTGCAGGGCTATCATGGCCTCGCCGCCGAACTCGGACATACCATCGTTGACCCGGACGGCCCACCCTGCTCGTGCGGCTTCAGGGGCCATCTTGAATCCTTTTCATCAGGGCCGGCCATTGTCAAGTATGTACTCAAAGAACTGGAAAACGGCGCAAAATCCATTTTAAAACCCGATCCAAACCTGAACGCAAAGCAAGTGGCAGACGCGGCATTGCGCGGCGATGCATTGGCAATCGCCGCGTATCGACGCGCGGGTGAGTATCTCGGAATAGGCGTGGCGTCGTTCCTGCATGCCTTCGACCCCTCCATTGTTGTTTTCGGTGGAGGTGTTTCACAGGTCGGCCCGCTATTATTCGATTCATTTCATGCCAGTCTGAGGAAAAGAGTCTTCCACCCTCGCTATTTGGATAATTTAAAGATCGAGATGGCGGCGCTCGGCGATGATGCAGGCCTGCTCGGCGCACGCACATTGGCAGAACAATCTTTGCAAGCCATAAGATAGAACTTTTGCATAAGTCGCAAGGCAGCAGCTTCTCCTGAAGCCGCTCCGTCACAAAAACACGGGAAAAAACTCCATGAATCGGCGTTTCTTTTTGACTTTGGCAAGAGATCAAATAAAAAGGAGTTAGTAATGGAACCCATGAAATTACCCGGGCCAAAGGCCCGCGCGTTGATCAAGCGCGATTCATCTGTGATCTCGCCCTCCTATCCACGCGGTTATCCGTTCGTGATGGATCATGGCAAAGGTTCGGAAGTTTGGGACGTGGACGGCAACCGCTTCCTCGACTTTATGGCCGGCATCGCAGTCACATCCACCGGCCACGCACACCCCAAAGTGGTCAAGGCAATTCAGGAGCAGGCCGAACAGTTCCTGCATATCTCATCAGACTTCTATCACGTCAAATGGATCGAATTAGCGGAAAAGCTGGATGAAATCGCACCGTTCAACGAAGCCGCGGTTTCGTTCATGACCAACTCCGGCACGGAAGCCGTGGAGACGGCGATCAAGCTGGCACGCTATCACACGGGCCGCTCCAACTTTATCGGCTTTACCGGCGCATTCCACGGACGGACCATGGGCGCGGTGACATTCACCGCCAGCAAGCCCGCCTATCATAGCGGCTTTTATCCGCTGATGAACGGCGTGGTTCATGCACCGTTCCCAAATCCCTACCGTCCCGTGCTGGAGCGAAAGGCCGGCGAGGATTACGGGGAGACGGTCGTCCGTTACATTGATGATCAAATTCTTGGACACATCCTGCCGCCTGACGAAGTAGCCGGTATTCTGGTCGAAACAATCCAGGGCGAAGGCGGGTACATTGTCCCGCCGCCCGGTTTCTACCCCGCCTTGAGAAAGTTATGCGACAAGCATGGCATCCTGCTGATGGTGGATGAAGTTCAATCGGGCATGGGCCGCACCGGCAAGTGGTGGGCGATCGAACATTTTGGAATCGAGCCGGATATCGTCACCGCCGCAAAAGGGATCGCTTCGGGCATGCCGCTCGGGGCGTGCATTGCGCGTCAATCGGTGATGGATTGGGAGCGCGGTTCGCACGGCAACACCTATGGCGGGAACCCCCTGGCTTGCGCCGCCGCTTTGGCAACCCTGGAACTGATCCAGGATCAATATATGGCCAACGCAGCGGAGGTCGGCCAATACACGATCGATGCGCTCGAGGAAATCCAGGCGCGCCATCCAAGCATCGGAGACGTGCGCGGCATCGGCTTGATGATCGGCGTGGAATTCGTCAATGACCGCACGTCGAAGGAACCGGCCAAGCAGCTCGCCGACCGCGTGGTTGATCTGGCCTTTGAGCGCGGCCTGCTTACGCTCGGCTGCGGCAAGAGCGTCATCCGCATTGCGCCGGCCCTGAGCATTACCAAAACCGAAGTGGATGAAGGCCTGACCATCTTTGAGGAAGCGGTGACCCTGGCAGAGAAAGAATTGAACTTCAAGTAAAATCCGAAGAAGAGACGCGGCCGGGTGAACCCAGGTGCGCGTCTCTTTTCTATTCCAATATTCAGCAGAGACATGAAAAAAGATTCTTTCCCGCAGCGGTTCTTGAACTTATTCCGGTATGACGGCAAGCCGGATGCCATCATCCTCAGCCTATGCCTGTTGATTAACCTTATCGTTTTGATCAATGCAATCCTTCAACATCCAAAGATCGGCTACGACGTGGGACAAAACCTGATCTACATTCAAATCCTCCCCGATCGTTTACCATCCCAGAACGATACCTATGAATTCTTTTCGCCGCCGCTGCCTTATTTCCTGCCCTCGCGCTTTGACATCCTCTGCGAGCATTACAACTCGACCCAGCTCAGTACTTACAATGGGAGTGAAGTGAGCAATGTTTGCCGAACCTATGACGGCAAGGTCGCACAGGGGCTCAACGTTCTGCTTTCCATCGGAACAACCCTGCTCCTGCTGATGATCGCCGAGCAAATCAAGCCCGGCAACCGCTTCTTCAAAATCTCAGCCCTCTCGATGCTGGCGCTTCTCACCGTTTATTACAAAACCTTTTCGCAGGTACGCGGCGAGCCCTACGTGGTCTTCTTCATCCTGCTCTCCATTTATTTGATCAACGAAATCCTCAAAACCACCACACATAATTACAAACTGATCCTCGCCACCGGCATATCGCTGGGAATGTTGGTATTGAGCAGGCAATGGGGATTCTTCATCTT
>PMLN01000215.1 GCA_003158885.1 Anaerolineae bacterium | reverse complement strand
CGTCCCGGTGTTCCTACGGGATCAATGGCAGTAGTTAGGCGGGTTTCTCGTTCTGGTTTCAACAACGCCTGATATGGATCAGCGTTCGTATGGATGCGGACCGCTGCAACCGCGGCACGCATTCTCGATGCGTTTGTTGATGTGGTGTATTTGTGNNGAACACCACGATCCCGAACACGAACACGATCAAACCTAAAGTGACGAACATGGGGGACCTCCTTTTATGGAAAACAAAACCACCCCGACCAGTGGCATGGGTCGGGGTGGGAATGGGATAGATGAGATTACGGCGTGATGGTTACCGGCGTCCCGGTCGGGATGTCTTTGAACAGGGACGCGACACGGGGCGCAGCTCGCAGTCATGCTTAGATCTTTTCAAGAATTTCTCCCTGCGGCTCGTTAGTTGATTTCTGGGAAGTCATTGCATTCATTTCCAATTGCTGATTTTTTTTTGTTGATTGGCATTCGCGAAGCAACGGAGTTTCATTCAGAAGCGCTTGGCCTGTGATTATCGCAATCTTTGTTGTCACTCTTAGCCGCGCGGCTGCCATCTATCCGCTCAGTGCGTTGTTCAGTAAATCAAAATTGAAAATCGAGTTGAAACATCAGCATATATTATTCTGGGGTGGATTGCGCGGTTCGTTGGCGCTGGCATTGGCACTTGGGCTTCCACCCGAGATTGCCTATCGCAAACAAATCATCACTGCCGCATCGGCGTGGTTGCTTTTGCTGTTTTTGTTCAGGATCTGACCATAAATCCGCTTTTGAGATGGCTGAAAGAATTGCCAAACTATTCATCGGATATTGCTACGCGGAAGAATAACTTGCTATGACATTAGCCGCTTTCCAAAAAGCCAGCCTTGGCATAACCATTTTTTGTTAATCTTGATTTTGATCCGCGTCCCGCTGGCGGCTAAGCCAAAGTGCGTCAGCACTTAAAAAATTTGCGGTATGAATTGTTGAATCGGGAGATCTTTTATACCTTGAAAGGAGCGTAGATTTTGATCGAACGCTGGAGATAGACGATAACTACATCAGACCACACAGCTCACTCGGATATCGTCCCCCGCCCCTCAAGCCTGGTTGTTATCCCCGACTCTATTGTCAAGACTCACCGCATTGTTTTTCATTACACTCCCGAGCATGCTTCAGGGATGAACCAAATCAGAATTTGATTCAGCATCCTGGTTCGAAAAGTCCTCCAACGAGTTCACTTCACCTCAGTAGATGATCTGAAACGCAAGGTTCTGGCTTTCATCGAATACTACAACCGGACGATGGCCGGACCATTCAAGTGGACTTATCAAGGCAAAGCACTGTATGCATAACTTCTCATTTATTTACGCCGACATATACTAGAACACTATCTTTGCACTTTAAGAATTTGATATAGAAGGGCACAGCTCAAAGCGGGATAATAAGGTTACCGCAACCCTATCTCGAGGTGAGCCATGCCCAAGCCAATTGTATGTCTGTCTGACGCACTGCGCCAGTATTTGGAGATCTTTCGACCCTGTTTCCGCAAACGCCAGTGGAAGTACTTTGTGATCGTACTCCTGGGACTTGTGGAATGCGAAGAACGAAAGACGCTGAGCGGTCTGATGCGTTGGGTGGCGGAACGAGCCAGCTTGTCGGGAATGTCGCGGTTTTTGAGCAAGTGGCCGTGGTCGACAGAAGAAGTGGCGATCACCTGGATGAAGCGGTTTCGAGAACGAATGGAACATGAAATCGAAGCGGAACATCAGCGTTTGAAAAAGGAAATGCCGAAGCGCATCGGAAGACCGAAGGCAACTGTGGTGACAGGTTACTTGATCTTCGACGATTCAGTGCATACCAAACCTAACGGACGCAGGATGGGCGGCTTGGGTTACCATTACTCCAGTACGGAACAGCGGAACGTGAAAGGTCATTGTTTGTTCACAGGCTTGTACGTCCTCTTGGGACAACGCTGTCCCTTGCCGATGCAAATGTACCGGCAGAAAAGCGTTTGCGATCAGGAAGGCGTGAAGTTTGAGAGCAAGATCGATCTCGCCGTTCATCAAATCGAAGCCTTTCAACCGGCGAGCGAGACCCAAACGCATGTGCTGATCGATAGTTGGTATCACTGCCGGGAAATTCGCCGCAGCGCTCAGCAACGCGGTTGGGAAGTGAGCGGCGGATTGAAAAGCAATCGCTGGATGCGTTTGATCTCCGAAACGGGACAGCGACAGTGGTTCAAGCTTTCGGTTTATGCCGCTTCTTTGAGGCGAGAAGACTGGCAGGAAGTCATCTGGCCTTCCGCACAAGGTGGACAAAAAATGTATGCCCATCTCGTTCAAACCTGGGTCCGCAAGCTGGGACCCACCACTTTGCTGATCACCTGCCACGATCTGGATCAACCCTTGAAGTCGGTCCGCTATTGGGGCAGCACCTTGCTCAATGTGGAAGCGCAAGAATTGGTGGATGTGCTCGCTATCCGTTGGGAGATCGAAACCTTCTTCGAGTACGACAAAGATCTCTTGGGCAGTGATCATTACCAACTGATGTCTGCTGCAGCCGTTGTTCGCTTTTGGACCTTGATTGCCTGTCTGATGTATTTTCTGGAAGAACAGCGCACAGAGCGTGAATCACGAGATCGAACATGCGGCGAGGTGAGATGCCAACTTCAACAGGAGCATCGCCGAAATTTGCTGCTCTGGATTCAGAATCAATTCCAAGCAAATTCTTCCGTTGACCAAATCAACGCTCGTTTGGCTTTATGAAATTCTTAAAGTGCAAAGATAGTGTTTCTAAATTTTCTTCCTAAGGTATTCGAAAACGTTATAACCAATAAATGCGGCAATTAAACCAATAATAAAATTGTTTACTGTAAAAACATCCCATACAGCCCATGCCAAACCTTTTGTATATCCCAAACTTGAACGCGTAAATTCTCCCATTAATAGATTTGAATAAAAAAGAAAGATAATGAAACGCATATTCTTCAAGCGAATATCAGCAACTTGCGTCATAAGATCGAGCCGGATCCGTTTCGCCCGGTTTATATTGTCACCGAGCCGGGAGTCGGATACCGTTTT
>PMLN01000186.1 GCA_003158885.1 Anaerolineae bacterium | reverse complement strand
AACACAAGGGCAGGGAACGAGGGCAAGTGAGCGCCCGTGATCTCTGCCTGCACTCCCTGGCACTTGCACCCAGGGCAAGTGTGGTGCAGGTACAAGTGTGGTGAAAGATTTGTGAATGATTGGCGAATGAGGAGATAAAGATATGGAAATCAAAACCGTCAAGATCGAAAAACCGGAGCCGGTGAATTTCATCCTCGGGCAATCGCATTTCATCAAAACCGTCGAGGATGCGCACGAGGCCCTGATCAGCGCCGTGCCGGGCATCAAATTTGGGCTGGCCTTCTGCGAAGCTTCCGGCAAATGCCTGGTGCGCTGGACCGGCACGGACGATGCCATGATCGAACTGGCGCGCAAGAATGCTTCGGCCATCGGCGCGGGACATTCATTCATCATCTTCCTGGCCGAAGGCTATTACCCCATCAATGTTTTGAACACGATCAAAGCCCTGCCGGAGGTGGCGCGCATATTCTGCGCCACGGCGAATCCGACAGAGGTGCTGGTGGCGCAGACCGAACAAGGGCGCGGCATCCTGGGTGTGATTGACGGCTTTTCTCCCAAAGGCGTGGAAGGCATCGAAGATATCGCCTGGCGCAAGGATTTTCTGAGAAAGATCGGCTACAAGTCATAGCCCAAATGGCGGATAGCCAACGGGCGCCGCGTTTGTTAAAATAAGCGCAAAGAGAGAAAATATGACCACGACCCGCGCTCCCAGCAAGATCATCCCGCGTGCCTTCCCCGGAATCCGACCGAACGAAGTGGAAGAGCTGATCTCCAACAGCAAGGTTAACACCTATGCGGCTGGAACCGTATTATGCCGCGAAGATGCCAACGAAGCCACCTTCTATATGATCCTGCAAGGCGATGTGGAGGTGACCAAACTCGTCAACCAGAACGAAGTGCGCCTGCTCAAGACCCTGAGTGCGGGGGATTTCTTCGGCGAGATGGCTCTCATCCATAACGCGCCGCGCGCCGCCACCGTGATCGCAAAAAGCGATATTGTGGTTTTGGAATTGGACAAGGATAGCTTCGACAGCGTGCTTAAACATTCCAGCAGCGTTGCCTTGGCGATGGTCAAGGAGATCAGCCGCCGGCTGCGCCAGAACGATGAGATGGCCATCGAGGATTTGCGGATGCGCGCCGGTGAACTGGCCCAAGCCTACCAGCAACTGGCCGAACAGGACCTGGCGCGCCGTGACTTTTTGACGAGTGTGGCCCACGAACTGCGCACCCCGCTGACGGTGGCCAGTGGATATTTACAAATCCTGCAAAAGGGCACGCTGCAAGGCAGCCAGCTCACTGAAGCGCTCGAGACCGTCGCGCGCAACATCGGGCAGATCGTTTCGAGCGTCAACGACATTTTGTTTTTGCAGGAGATCGAACTCGTACTGCCCGGTTTTCAGCCGGTGAGCCTGGCGGAGATCGCCCAGGGAATACTCAAGAAATATGAGAAGAAAGCCGCCGAACACGGCGTTCGCCTGAGGGTCAGGAACGAACGAAATATGCCGCAGGTGCAAGGCGACCCCAAGTCGCTGGAGCGCGCCCTGACCTCCCTGGTGGATAACGCCGTCAAATTCAGCCCGCACGGCGGAGATGTCGAAATTATTTTTGAAAAACAGAGGGACCGGCTGAATGTATCGGTCGAAGACCATGGGATCGGAATTCCACCCGACCAGATAGCGCGCATCTTCAACCGGTTTTATCACGTGGAAAAAAGCGGCGACAACCTGTTTGGCGGCATCGGCATCGGTTTGGCGATCACGCGGCAGGTGATCGAACAGCATCACGGCAAATTGAACGTGGAAAGCAAGCCCGGCAAAGGCAGCAAGTTCAGCATGTCGCTGCCGCTGGGAAACGATGAGCACGCCACCCTGCCCCCGCTATGAAATACAAGAAACGCTAATCACCAAACTCGACTTTTAACTTTTGTTCCGCATCGTAATAAGAGCGCGCCGAAAACGGCGGATCGCCGCGCCGCATGTTGTGAACCCTGGATAAAAGGCTGGGCAAATCTTCGACCACCGGCAAGTCCCCCACTGCTTCATACCTGATCCATTCAACGGCTCCTTCGTTGGAAGGCTTTAACAAGCCGTCCGCCTGATCCCCACTGAACACATACAAACCGATTCCCGTGTGTGCATCGCCCGCATCCACGATCACGGTGCCGCACAGCCACAGTTCCGCATGGAGACCGGTTTCTTCCTCCAGCTCGCGCTGCGCCGCAGATAAAATATCCTCGCCTTGTTCCATATGCCCGCCGATGCCGTTGTATTTTCCAGCCCACAGGCGTTTGGCGGGCGCGCCTTTGATCAGCAAATAGGAATCGCCGCGCCGCAAAAAGATCAGCGTGCGCGGGATGAGCATATAGCGATCATGAGTCAGGCCTTGATCGGATTGAGGCATGGTTACGAGTATAACGCCTTTCCGATTGGGGAACGGGAAAAATAATTTCGGCTCATTGGGAATTGCCGTGATTAAAAACCTTTTGTACACGGATTACACGGATCATACGGATTACACGGATTTTTAAAAGATTTTTCCNNAGATTTCGCCGATTACGCAGATTATACTGAGCGTGGGCACAAACTGCGGTTTTCTGCGATTTGTTGCGCGGGGCTAACCCACAGGGTGCTCCGCGTAGCCGCCTGCTCAGTACGCTACGCAGAAGCCCTGCGGGCTGGCGCAAAGAGAGCGACTAAAGTCGCAACTACGAAGTACGAAGTTCCCTCTGCTTATTGCTGCCAGCCCCTCAGGATGATCGCGTACAACCGCTGCTGAGGCGTGAGCACACAACTGGAAATGGGTTGGTTCGTGGGACAATTCGCATCCGCCGAGGGCGACCAGGAAACACTCAGCGTCATCACTTCCGAACCGCGTTGATAGGCGCGTACCAAACCCGTTGCGCCGTTGCCATAATGGTTGAAATTGGGCGTCCACCCGACCAGGCTCCCCTCGAGCGCATCCGCCACGCCATTAAGACCCAGCGCATCGAAATCCACGCCCGTGCCGTCGGCTTCAACGTGGCAAACCATTCCCGACTTGCCTGTCCATTGATCGGTGAACGGTTCATCAAACATGGTCCAGTGGAAGGGCAAGGCTATCTCTGCGTTATCACGGATCGTCTGGCAATCTATCAGCGGGGTAAGAACGCCGACAGTCCCTGTGACTGTGGGCGTTTGACTGCCATTCGTGGCGTTGATCTCCACATAAAACATATTATTTTGCTGATAGCTATTCGAGATCGGAACGATGGTCCCGCTGGCATTGCGCAGGCTCCAATTGCTGCGATTTGTACCGGAATTGAGCTGCACAGTGAAACTGGCTTGAACATCCACAGTTTGTTGCGGAGCCACGCTGTTTGGCAGGAATACTTTAGCCGTCACGGGCGGAAGCGGACCATTTTCATATTGAATGAAGTAACTGCTATTCCATGTGCAGGTGCCGGTATTCTTCAATTTCCAGACTTTATCGAAGGAACTACCGTATGCGAACAGCGTGCCATCCGGAATGGTGACATCGGTAACGAAGAGGGCCGAATCACAAAGTGTGCTGGGAGCCGCTGTAGAGGTGATTACAGCAGTGAGGCTCGCCAAAGGCGCCTGGGTAGCCTGAGGCGCTTTCGTGGGCGGGACGGCGGCTGTCTGGGCCGTTTGGGCTTGCGCGGTTTGAGCGGCAGCGGTGTAAATGGCATTGACATCGAATGTGGGTTGGCTGGCGGGTGACCCGCAGGCCGACAAAAGGAAGACACAAGTTAACAAAAGGATCGAGATGGATCGAATTTTCACGGCGCACTCTCCTTGGATCAATATGAATTTTTTCTGGGGCCCGAACAGGATGATTTTAGAGTATTACGCGGTGCAAGTCAATCATGAATGTTAGGAAAAGTTTAAAGGTTGAAAGGTTGAAAGTTAGAAAGTTGGAAGGTTGGAAGGTTGGAAGGTTAGAAAGTTGGAAGGTTCGCCATGCGGGAAGTTTGGCGCAGGAAATCAATGCAGATTGTCACTTGAATTATTGCGGCAAAGAGCTAGCATAATTCTGGAGGCTGAAATGAACGCTGAAAATGTGAGGATGCTCGTGATCGGAGCCGGGGTGAACGGCTCGGCGGTGATCATAAAGCTGGTCAGTGCGAGACTCGACGCGAAAGTATTGGCACGCGGCAAACGTTATGAGGAAATACAAAACGAGGGCATCATTATCGAAGACCCCTTTAACCACAAGCGAACCGTGACCAAGGTTCCAGTCATCAACCGGCTCGACCCGGAAGACATGTACGATTTCATACTCGTCATCGTTCGCAAGAATCAGATCGCCGATCTTTTGCCGGTCCTGGCACAGAACAAGTCGCCGAACATCGTTTTCATGGGCAACAACCTTTCCGGGCCGGAGGAGTTCACCAAGGTCATCGACAAGGGACGGATCATGCTGGGAACCGTGGTGGCAGGCGGGAAGCGGGATGGCGATATCATCCGCGCCATGGTATCCACACCGCTCCCATCGCCGTTCGGAGAATTGGACGGCACGCTCACGCCGAGGCTTGAGCGACTCGTCAAAACCTTAAACAGTGCGGGCATTAAAGCCACAATTTCCAGAAATATGATCGACATCCAAATGACCCACGCCGTGGGAGTGGCTCTCATCGGCACGCTGGCAATGAAATACAAATGTGATTTGCACGCCCTGGCTCGCAGCACGGAAGACTTGAAGCTTTATGTAGACGGCGGGCGCGAGGCGCATCAAGTCCTGCGCGCTCTCGGACACAAGATCGTCCCGTTCACCGAGGAATTCATGCGGATCATCCCGCGCTTCGTGCAAGTGGCAGGCATGCGCGCCTTGTTGAAGTCCAAATTGGGAGAGGTCGGTTTGGCTTATCATGTATCCCAGGCGCCCGATGAAATGAGACAGCTTGCTAATGAACTACGCGCATTGGTGGATCAGGCAGGTTTGCCGGTTCCCGCCATAAGGAAAGTGCTTGAGCTAAACTAATATGCTATAATTTTTTCATCCAACTCCAACCTGAAGCCGTATAAAACGACAACGAATCAGGATTTTATACGGATCGTCCAAAGGGAGTCGTTTGAGCATCTAAGTAAATCGAGAAACTAATTATTCAGCATTTCAGGAGAATAGATTCGCATGAGTAAAAAATTAGAAGGAAAAGTGGCGTTGATTACAGGCGCCAGCTCAGGGATCGGCAGAGCGAGCGCCCTGGCATTAGCGGAGGAAGGTGCAAACCTTATTCTTACCGCGCGTCGACAAAAGCGGCTGGAAGAAATAGGAGCAAAAGTAGAGAAAGCGGGAGGGAAAATCGTCAGCATTATTGGCGATGCCACCCAGGAAGACACTGCGAAA
>PMLN01000082.1 GCA_003158885.1 Anaerolineae bacterium | reverse complement strand
CAATGGCGATACCAACAACCTCTCCGCACCGGCTACACCGGCAGTTTCAATATACACCCTGGATGAACCGACCAACTTGCGCGTGTCTTCCTGCACGAGCCAGCCTTTTTCGGGCACGCCCGGACCCCGGTGGCATAACGCCGCTCGATGGAACGTGGTGATCCGTTGGCGGAACATGGATGATGAGCAAACTGTGGTAAGGGTCTACAGGGACGGCTACCGCATTAGCACCCTGGGAGGCCATGCCACATCCTTTTCCGACAGCTTTTTTCATCACGATTGGCACGATGATGTTACCTATGGAGTGCAGGCAGTCAATGGTTACGCGGTCTCCAGCATCGTGACCGTCGAAGTCGATCATTGCAATTAATTAACTGATGTTACGCACCGNNGCTGGTCATCGTGCAAAAGGAAGTGCGCCTGCTTTTAAATTTATAACTGATGTTACGCACCGTCCCGAAGGTTGGTGCAAAAAACCAGCTCGAATCACAAAAACCTTCGGGACGTTTTGCGCAGGGCAAGTGATTAAAGAAAAAACCGGATTTCGCCTTGAAATCCGGTCCGTTTTTTATTCTTCCAATAATTCTTTGGCTTTTTTCGTTTGCTTGCCGCGCTCTGATGTATCGAGGATGCGCTTGCGGATGCGATACGAAAGCGGCGTCACTTCGAGCAGTTCATCATCCGTCAAATATTCAACCGCTTCGTCGAGGCTCATTTGCCGCGGAGGCGTGAGGCGGATCTCCATATCGCCATGCGACGAACGGACATTGGTCAGATGTTTCTTGCGGCAGACGTTGATCGGAATATCCTGCCCGCGGCTGTTCTCGCCCACCACCATGCCTCCATAGACTGCAACGCCGGGGCCATAAAATAAGGTGCCGCGATCCTCGGCAGACTTCAACGCATAAGCCGTGGTATCACCCGCTTCCATGGCAACAATAGAGCCGGTCGTGCGGGTCGACATCGGCCCGGCCATCTCATCATATCCATTAAAAACCGTGTGCATCACACCCGCGCCGCGCGTGGAGGTAAGAAATTGATAACGGAATCCGAGCAGACCGCGCGTCGGTGCGATGTAGACCATGCGCGTCGTGTTCTGACCTGTGTCGTGCATCTCCGTCATTTGTCCGCGCCGCGCCCCAAGCATTTCCACCACCACACCGACGGTTTCATTGCTGGTCTCGATGTGAACTTCTTCATAAGGTTCCAGCAGCGAACCATCGTCGGCTTTATGAAAAATCACTTCGGGACGCGACACCATAAACTCATAGCCTTCGCGGCGCATCGTTTCAATCAGAATGCCCAAATGCAGCTCACCGCGGCCTGAAACCAAAAACGTTTCCGCTGATTCTGTTTCTTCGACGCGTAAGGCAACATTGGTACGCAGTTCATCGAAAAGACGTTCGCGCAGTTTACGCGAGGTGCTCCACTTGCCTTCCCGGCCGGAGAACGGCGATGTGTTGACACCGAACGTCATGCGCACGGTCGGTTCTTCCACTTTGATAGTTGGCAATGCAACAGGGTTGGCCGGATCAGCCAGCGTCTCGCCGATGGCAATGCCTTCTAGACCGGCCAGTGAAACGATCTCTCCCGCGCTGGCTTCCTGCACTTCCACTTTGTTCAAACCCTGGAAGGTATAAAGGTAGCGCACCGACTCTGGAAGATTTGTTCCATCCACCTTGAGACGTACAAGTTTTTGTCCGGCCGTGATCTTGCCCGCAAAGACGCGTCCAACGGCAGTGACGCCGCGATAGTCGTCATAACCGAGAGTCGTCACCAGCATTTGCAAAGGCGCATCGGGGTCAACTTTTGGGGCGGGAATTTCCCGCAGGATGGCATCGAATAAGGGCTGCAAATCCGGCCCGAGGTCCGGAGTGAGGCCGGCGCGACCGGCGGTAGCCTGGGCATAGATCACCGGGAAGTCCGCCTGACGATCTGTTGCGCCGAGTTCGATAAACAGGTCGAAGGTTTCGTTGAGCACGCGCGCCGGTTCGGCATCCTTGCGATCCACTTTGTTGATGACCACAATGGCTTTGTGTCCCATCTGAAGGGCTTTTTTCAACACGAAGCGCGTCTGCGGCATGGGGCCTTCGGCGGCATCCACCAGCAGAAGAACGCCATCCACCATGTTCATGACACGCTCGACCTCGCCGCCGAAATCGGCGTGGCCGGGTGTATCCACAATATTGATCTTGACGGGTTGTTCCGTTTGCGGATCAACGATGTTGATGGCGGTGTTCTTGGCAAGGATGGTGATGCCGCGTTCGCGTTCGAGATCGTTGGAATCCATGACGCGCTCGGCAACCTGCTGGTTCTCGCGGAAGGTATGAGCCTGGCGCAGTAGAAAATCCACGAGCGTGGTCTTGCCGTGGTCCACGTGCGCAATGATGGCGATATTACGGAGGTCGGTTCGTTCGATTAACATAGATACTCGGTATTCGGTATTCGGCATTCTGGTTTGGACGATGGACGGTAGACCGAAGACCGTGTTTTGATTACCATCTATCGTCCGCCGTCCACGGTCTAAGACACACAAAAACCCCCGACGGGGAGGCCGAGGGTTTCCAAATGCTTCGAAGTGTCGGCGTGCGGGTCGTATTGTATCAGACTTTCAAAGACTTCGGAAGTCTTGCATTTATTTCAGGGTGGCCGTCAATATTTTGGGAGCCGGTTGTGAAAATCGCCACAAGATATCACTTTCCCTTTTTGTTTGCAATTTCGGGCACAGCCACCGTTCTATTTGGCTGGATCACCAAGACTCACGAAGAACCGGACTGATTTTTGGTTTCAAAAACGCATTCGATTGACAAAAATCAGGTCTTTAATGACTAGACCACAGCCGATAAACGAATTTCCAAAAAACTGACGCCCACCCTTTATTTCAAGTATGGTTTTATTAAGATCGAAGAACGAACTGCGAAGCACGCAAAGCTCGCAAAGATTTTTTCGAAATAGAACGCGGATGACACGGATTTGACGGATTGGTGCGGATGAGGAAAAGAAAAACCGCACGCAAAGCCGCAAAGTCCGCAAAGATTTTTTCTGGCGCACCGCACGCCATCTTGCAGGTACCGGCCCTTCGACTTCGGCTTGTGCCTCCGCTCAGGGGGATGGGGGTGCTTTTCGATGGCGGACAACCAGGAACAAGAACATTCGAGTATTTTTTCCATGAGACAAATTGCAGGTCAAAATAAAGACCCCGCGGCTCTTCGGCCGCGAGGCTTTTGTATTGCAGCGAGTCAGTTATTTTTGTTTGACATTGTAATTCGTGCCGCCTTTGGGATCGGGCGTGAAGGTGACCTCGAAAACGGTATCTTTGCCACAGACATTCACGGACCAATCCTCGACCCACACGCCGCTGGAGTCAGGCTGTTGCGCCACATCAATGGCGGTGCTGGTCACGTTCGCGCAACCATGCTGGCTCTCCGCTTTGATGATCGAGACCCAGAAATCGGTTTTCAAGATGGGATCGCTCAGGCCGCTATCTACCGGCCCGACCGAGGGAGCACCCCCGCTATCAGGGCTGGCCGTCGGGGAGGAATTCAGGTTGTTCAATCCGCTCGAGGCGCTGTTCAAAGATTTGAGGTGTCACCGCAGTTAAGGGTGGTTAGTTTGCCCATTGTTGGATCCGTTGAAGTGTAGCGGCAGAAGGCCTGCCGCGTTGAACGGCGGTTTCCAACGCGGCGGAGGCACTTTGAATGCAAATAGCTCGGCGGGTGTCCAGAGATGATCCGTGAGACCTGCGGCATGAGCGCGGCATTGATGTCGGGACGCGAAACTTCGCGCATGGTCATTGGTCAGATGGACGGCACGGAAGTGATCTTGATGACCGCGCCCAGTGGAGTGGACAGTGAGCGGTTATCGGTTGGCAGTAATCAGTTGACAGTTGACGGTAATCAATTACCAATTACTAATTACCAATCGCCAACAACTAATCACCAATTGCCAACGACAATTTTGAAAGCCGCTGGCTCTGGTCGTGAAATTACCTTGAACGCCATTGACAAACCCACCGTGCTGATTTTCCACACGCAGGAAACCGCCGAAGCCGCCGCGAAAATCAATGAGACAATTCGCGCCGAAAGCAACTATGCCAATTGCGACTCTATGCTCATCGCCAACATCGTCGACTTACATTCGATACCAAAATTATTTCGCGGCTTCGCAGAGAAAGCCATGAAAGAATCCTACGACAAAGCTGCCGCGTCTCTTGCCAAAGGACTCGCACCGCAGGATTACATCGTCATCATCCCCGATTGGGATGGCAGCGTGACCAAATCTTTTGGCTTCAAGAACACCAACAAGATTGCCGCTTTCGCCGCGTTGGATGCACAAGGCAATATAATTGGAACGTATCAGGGCAGTGAGCCAGAGTCAAATGCGCTGGCGCTGTTGCAGAAGACGATGGAATGAATTTCATGACATCGAACACTTCGTTGGAAAACTTTATTTCTAGGAAGGGATAGATAAACCAGAATGCCATCCAACCGGATGGCATTCGTGGCGCGCTGTGGCTTCCTTCTTATTACTTGAGGAGGGATGCCACAGCGCTGGGTTTCACACTACTTTCCATATTGGACATCACCTCCTCCTTTCTATAAGGATGGCAATTGATGTGTTCCCCCCAGCAGTGTTTAGAGTATTACATACCTTTAATCGGATGTCAATAGGCTGAATTGAACTCTCATTTGATTCTATGCGTTCTTGTTCACATTTTTCCGGGGAAGGCTTGTTTCTGCTCGCCCAGCACGGCTTTGATCTGTTGTATTCCCTTTCGGATGTTCTCGATGGAATTGGCATACGATAAGCGCAGATAGCCTTCGCCATATTCACCGAAGGAAGAGCCGGGCAGCAGCGCCACGCCTGCCTTTTCCAAAAGCAGGTTGGCCAGCTCGCCGGATTTCATCCCCGTGCCTTTGATATTTGGGAATGCGTAGAAAGCGCCTTGAGGCTTCTGACAGATAAAACCGGAAACTTGATTTAGCCCTTGAACGATCACATCGCGCCTGCGTTCGTAGTCCGCCACCATCAAATCCACTTTATCCTGTGGCCCGCTAATGGCTTCCAATCCGGCAAATTGCGTGAAGTGTGCGGTCGAACCCACGGAATGTGTCAATAACAGGTCGACCCGCTCAGCCAGTTCGCGCGGCATGATGCCATAGCCGAGCCGCCAGCCGGTCATGGAATAGGTTTTGGAGAACCCATCCACGATGATGGTGTGTTCCTTCATATTGGGCAGGGATGCAATGGATTCGACTTTCAACCCATCATATACAAGGCGCGCATAAATCTCATCGGTCATCACCCAGCAGTTGAATTCCTGCGCTTTTTTTGCAATGTGTTCCAGGTCTGCGCGCGGGATGACCCCGCCGGTCGGGTTACTGGGGGAATTCAAGATGATTAACTTGGTACGCTTGCTGACCAGTCGGTCGAAGGCCTCCAGGTCGAATGAAAAATTGCTTTCTTCCAGAAGCGGCACCGCCATCGGCACGCCGCCCGCCAGGCGGATCATGGCTTCGTACGTTGGAAAGCCTGGATCGGGATAGACGACTTCGTCTCCAGGCTCGACCAGCGCCAGAGTGGGGAAGAACAGGTTGGGTTTCCCGCCGGGGCTAATCACAACTTCATCGGGCTGAATGTGAATGCCTCGCCGCCGCCCACTGTCCTCCGCGATCGCTTCGCGCAGAGAGGGCATTCCTGCCGGTGGGGTGTAACGTGTATGACCGGCGCGGATGGCCGCGATGCCGGCCTCGCTCACGTTTTCGAAGGTCGCATAATCCGGCTGGCCGATTTCGAGGTGGATGATCTCCCTCCCCTCGGCTTCCAATTGGTTGGCGCGCGCCAAAACCTGGTAGGCGCCTTCCGGCTTGAGATGGCTGATTCGCGTGGCGTAAGACATGGATTTCCTTATGAGGGCTCAGGAGCTTCGAAGAGCTTGATGCAAATCTTTATGATGACAGGAACTACGCGGTACGGATGTTTACATCCGGCGCTTGGTGGAAGTCGCTGGTGACATGTCGAAGGTGGATGGCGCCTTCCGCATTGTTCCGCCTGCCGGTACGATTGATGGGGAATGATATATCCGTTGTTCTAACTCTTCGCAAAGAACAGCAGCAGATCCAATTTTGTCTATAAAATCTCTGATATCCTGAAATTTAACAAAACAACCGGCATTCACGAAGACTTCCGAATTCTTCGCCTGGCATCCCGCAGGGGAGGGGATTCGGAAGTATGTCTTTGAAATTGCTTTGGCTTTACTGGCTTTGCTTTTCCGGGATGATGAGTGCCATGACGAGATAGCCCACGACGACCACGGGGCCTGTCAGGAAGATCAAAATCACGGCGATTAAGCGCACGATGGTTGGATCGATGTTTGCGAATTCGCCCATGCCTGCACAAATTCCGGCGATCATGCGGTTGGTGGTACTGCGTGTTAATTGCTTATAAGATGTGTTCATCGAATGACTCCTTGAGTTTCTATCCTACATACGAAGTTTATTCGAAGAAGTTGCGTTCATGCACTTCGTTCTCATGCCTTCCTTTGCAGGCCAGCGAATCATCCACCAGCGCGGCATCTTCGGAACACAGCGCGCGTTGGCAATGTTTGCAAATTCCCACCGCCGGCCGGTCGGGATGATAAAAGCAGTTCATGTCAATCTCCAATGATTTGCAGGATCACTTCTCTTTGTCTTGGGCGGTTATCGAAGTCAATAAAGATGATTTGTTGCCATGTGCCCAGGGTCAGGCGGCCATTCACGAAAGGCACGCTCAACGAGGCTCCCAGCAGGGCGGAGCGAATATGGCTGTGACCGTTCCCGTCGTCCCAGCGGGCATTATGGGCATAATCTTGATCCACCGGAATGATCTCATCGAACAGGCGGCGAAGATCATTAAGCGCGCCGCCCTCGTACTCGATCGTGGTCAAGGCGCTGGTGGAGGATGGCGTGAAGACGGTCACCGCACCGTTCTTCACGCCGCTTTCCGCAACGGTGCGGCGGATCTGTTCTGTAACATCCAGGATGTCCGCATTGCCGCGTGTGCTGAGATGCAAGCTTGCAGTTTTTACCGTCATATTCACTTGGCTTTTTCAATAGGGTGCCGCAGGATCGTCTTGAGTTTCTCCGGCTTGGCGCGGCGCGGATCACCCATATAGATTTCGTGATGCTTGCCGCCCGATCCGACACGGTCGCGGTAACCGTTTTCTGTTGCGAAGGCCTTCATGCGCTCGACGGTGGCCGGCTCGCTTGCGTATGGCCCGATGTGCATGGTCTGCATCGTAAGTCCCTCGGCAAATTTCTCCAGGCGCAGTTTGGCCAATGCCGGACTGTCACCGCGTTTCTTGCGCAATTGCTCCAAAGCCTCCTTGAACAACTTCTGCGTGATGAAATCAGGCTGCAGGATCATCACCGTATAAAGCCAGTTATCCGGCTTGCGGATATCGAACTCGCCGTTCTCGATCCACCACAAGCCCTCCAGTGCCATCACGGGATAATCGATTGGCTGGTCCTTGCGCAGTTTGCACATGAACTTGAGCGTGTACGAGATGCCGTAGAGCGCCCCCAGGTCTTCGGTGAATTGCGGCGAACTCGATGGGCCTTGCCCCTTCTCGATCATGCCGTCGATCATGGCGAATTGAAAGCGCGGCACTTTTACCGCTTCCACCTTTTTGGCAGACGGGGCATATAGATACTTTAACTCTTTGCGAAGATCAAGTTTG
>PMLN01000121.1:1601-5161 GCA_003158885.1 Anaerolineae bacterium | reverse complement strand
GGGCAATTCGCATTGAATTTGCCTCTTGATGCAACCTACCAAGCCGTAATTTAAAACGGTTGGGGGACAAGATGGGTTGTGCAAGGTCTCCCGGCTATTAACAGAAACGAAATAATGAACCGTATTTTTGCGCCACCGGAGAGGTTCGCCGCTAGCACCCTATATGGTAAATTGCTCGTTTGCAAAGGTTCTGACTTCGGCCATTGACTCTGACTTGCCCTTTCTCATTGCTTACCATTATTCACGTTAACAGATAAAAATCATTGACAAAAAATAATATACAAGCTAGAATATACAAAGTAGTATAAAGGAGTATTNNATCGAGGAACACATGAGCGATTGGACTTCAATCGCTTTTGGCTCGATCTATTTTGCCTTGGATAAACTGACCCAGGAAAAATTCCTCGAGAAAGTGGAAGTGGGGCAGGCCGGTAAACGACCTTCCCGCAGCGTGTACCAGATCACGGATGCCGGGCGGGATGAATTCCTACGCCTATTGCGTTCCGGCTGGCAGCAATTCGAACGCGATTATTTTCCCTTGGATGTTTGTCTTTTCTTTCTGGATAGCCTGCCATTGGATGAGGTGATCTCTTATCTGCAAACCCGCAAGAGCGCCTTACAAACTGCGCTCGAATATGTTCAGAGTCACCGTGTTGAACAATTGGCGTTTCCCGAAGTACCGCCCCTAGCTGCCGCCATTTTTGACCACACAATCGTTCATACCCAGGCAGAATTGAACTGGGTAGTTGATCTTTTGAAGAAGCTGGAAAGTGGCAAATATAGATAACCTTCTCTTTTTTTGCCATCGATTCTAGTTTGAATATTCCATCTAAAATAAAGGAGAACAAAATGACCAAACCACGTATCCCCGAAACCGATCAGGGTATCCAGGGAGCAATCACGGTTGCCCAATATGACGAGATGCAGCGTACCTTGCGTGATAGGGGCTGGATCGAAACCCCCAGCCTGTTGAAACATGGCATCACGAATGGACAGGTGCTTGAGATTGGGTACGGTCCCGGTTATCTGGGTCTGGAGTGGCTTAAACAAACGAAAGACACCCTCCTGGTCGGACTGGATATTAGTCCGGATATGCAAGCTCTGGCCCAACGCAACGCACAGTCTTATGGATTATCGGCCCGCACACAATACCGCCTAGGGAGTTGTGACAAGCTGCCCTTCAACGATAACACATTCGATGCGGTCTTTACCAATGGTTCAATGCACGAATGGGCCATTCCTTGCAGCGCCTTCGACGAGATCTGGCGCGTGCTAAAACCGGGAGGTCGTTACTTCATCTCAGATTTGCGGCGCGACATGAACAGACTCATGCACGCATTTTTATGGTTGAGCGTCCGCCCGGCGGAAATGCGCCCCGGCCTAGGCACTTCGATTGGGGCGGCTTATACACCGTTGGAACTGGAAACCATGCTTGCGAAGACCTGCCTGAAGGAAGGAAGGGTTGAAGGTAATATGATCGGGATGGAGATTTCCGGGGTTAAATGATTCTATCGATTCCTTTTTGTTTAAGCTATTCTCTTCGATTCGCGTGCTTCCCTTAATCCCCACAAAACCTTTTCCTGGTCCACGGGCAGGCTGTCCACGCGCACACCCACTGCGTTATAGATGGCATTCGTAATGGCGGGCGTGGTGGGGATGCTTACAATTTCTCCCACGCCTTTCGCACCGTATGGCCCGTCCTGCGTAGGGTGTTCCACCATGATGGGAATGATATTGGGGGTGATGGCAATTCCCGGAATGCGATAACGCGCCAGGCGATCTGTGATCACGCGTCCTTCCTCGACGATGAAATGTTCGGTCAGCGCATTGCCGAGTCCCATCACCACGCCGCCTTCCACCTGTCCTTCCAATCCCAGCGGATTGATGATTCGTCCGACATCCGTGGCGGCGATCACGTTCAGCACGCGCACTTCGCCGGTATTCGTGTTGACTTCCACTTCTGCGGCCTGCGTCGCGTAGGAGAATGCCACATGCATATCACCACCTTCACCGAGCGGCTTGGTTTCCGGCGCCCAGTATTCATACAGTGCGCGCGGCTCCTGGCCATTGGCCTTCATCTCAACGTATACATCGCTCAGGGGGATTGACTTTCCATCCACTTGTGCCAGCCCTTCGATGTAATGGATGCGTTCCGGCGGCTGGTCGTATTTTTCCGCCAGCGTCGAGGTCATGGCTGCGCGCAGGGTCTTGGCGGCCAGGCGAGCGGCATTGCCAGTCACATAGGTTTGGCGTGAGGCCGTGGTCGGCCCGCCATCCGGCGTCAAGTCCGTATCCATCACCAATATGCGCACTTTTTCCGGAGGCATGGCTAATTCTTCCGCCACGATCATTCGCAAAACTGTCACCAAACCTTGTCCGAGTTCTGCCGCCGAAGTGCGGACTTCGACACAACCGTCCTGGTATAGTTCAACCTCTACGCCGGATTTATCGGGTGCGCCTCCGCCCAGGCCGGTGTTTTTGTACGCAACTGCGAAACCCCAAGAGCGTGTCAAGTGCGGAGTTTCAGGTATCACGCGCGGCTTGAATATTTCGTCGAGAGATAAGCCTGACACTTGACACATGACACTTGACACCTTATCAATACATTCGGTGAGTCCAACGCTGTCGCGTAATACTTGACCTGTGTTGGTCACACTGCCCACGTGCAGGGCATTCATGCGCCGCAGTTCGATGCGATCCATGTCCAGTTTCTCCGCCAGCATATCCATCATGCTTTCGACGGCAAAGGCAGATTGGGTTACGCCGAAGCCTCGGAATGCTCCTGCCGGGGGGTTGTTGGTGTACATCGCGTAACAGTCGGCGCGCACGTGCGGCACTTCATATGGTCCGGCGGAATGGGTCGTGGCGCGCGTCATCACCTTTTCGCCCAGTGAGGCGTAGGCGCCCGTGTCGCCGTAAAGTTCCGTTTCAACGGCGGTCAGACAGCCATTATTTTTCGCACCGATCTTGACCCGGATCTGTGTGGCATGGCGCTTGGGGTGCACTAATAAGCTCTCGTGCCGGTCGAATAGTAATTTAACCGGTCGGCCTGTTGCATTTGCTAATAGCGCCGCGTGCACTTGTCCGGCGATGTCTTCCTTGCCTCCGAAGCCGCCGCCCATCAGTTGTCCGACCACGCGCACGCGCTCTTCCGGCCAGCCGAGGATGCGCGCCACCTGCTCGCGGTCCTGGTAGGGGATTTGCGATCCGACATAAATTTCCATGCGGCCGTTTTCCAGCGGCACGGCGATGCTGCATTCGGGTTCCAGAAATGCGTGCTCCGTGATGGCTGTGTGGAAGACATGTTCCATCACGACATCCGCTTCTGCGAAGCCTTGTTCCATGTTGCCTTTGCGGATTTTGATGTGCTTGAGCAGGTTTCCGGATTTATGCAGATCGGGAACATCCCCTTGGCGTGCTTGAACGGCACTTGTGATCACAGGCTGCGCCTCGAACTCCGCTTCGATCAAGCGCACGGCCTGTTCGGCAATATCCTGGGTTTGGGCGGCCACGATTGCCACCGAATCGCCCACATAGCGTACGCGTTCGTTCATGCCCAC
>PMLN01000121.1:0-1567 GCA_003158885.1 Anaerolineae bacterium | reverse complement strand
GAACTTGCAGTCATCCGAATATTTGGCTGTCCCGGTTACTTTTTCAACGGCATCCGGCCGCATGACGGCCTGACCGATCACCTGATATTTTTCTGCAGAGAGTTGGACCTTTGGCGGCTCGATGGCCTGGCCTGTTCGCATGGATTTTGCGGCGGCGAGGATCGAATTCTCGATTGTTGGATAGCCTGCACAGCGGCATAGCGTATCTTTCAGCGCATGCCGGATATCTTCCCGGCTTGGATCGGGATTCTTTTTAAGCAGGGCATAGGCCGTCATCAATTGTCCCGGAATGCAGAATCCGCACTGCACCGCGCCGTGCTGGATGAAGGCTTCCTGTAAGGGGTGAAGCTGAACTTTTGAACCGCTAAGCTCGCGAAGGCCGCTAAGATTTAATTCTTGCTTCGCGGTCGCCTGCCCTCGCTCTTTGAGGGTCTCGGTAAATTCCGCGGCAAGTCCTTCGATTGTGACAATCTCTTTTCCATTGGCGCGTTCTGCTGGATAGATGCAGGATAACACCGGCTCGCCATTTATTAAGACGGTACAGGCTCCACACTCTGCCTCTTCACAGCCGATTTTGGTTCCGGTCAAATTCAAGCGCTCGCGCAGCAAGGCAGCCAGCATCTCTCCGGGTTTGGATGGCAGGCTGTACTTCTTTCCGTTGATGGTTAATGTAATTTCGTTCATGGATTCACCTCTAAAGTTGAGCTTGTTCCCAGGCGGCTTTGACGGTGTCTATGAATAACGGCCTTGCCAATTCCCGGCGATATTCCGCGCTGGCTCGCTGCTGGCTGGTGCGGAACTTGACATCCCGTAGGAGAATCTCAAGAGCCGCCTTGAGGCTTTCATCGTTCAGAATTTTGCCGCGCAGGCTTGTTTCACTTTCCAGGGCGCGCCACGGCTTTGGCCCTCCGGGTCCGACCGCGATATGGATGTCTGCAATTCGATCCGCCTCTCGCATCAACCAGACTGCCATGTTGATGATCGGCAAAGCCACACCTTGCGGGCGCATGATGCGCTTGAAGGCAGAATCCTGATTCTTATCTTTCAGGGGAAGGTAGAAACCGACCAGCAATTCATTTTGCACCAATGCGCTCTTGCCCGGCCCGAGGAACATTTCGCGGATGGGCATGCGCCGGTTTCCGTTTTGGCTGGCGACTTCGACTTGTGCATTCAAAGCCATTAAGGCAATCGTGCCATCCGCGGCGGGCAGCGCATGGGCCACATTGCCGCCCAACGTTGCTATGTTGCGGACTTGTGGGCCGCCGATCAATCCGCACGCTTCGATCAGCGCTTGTGCATGTCCTGCCACAAGTTTTGAATCGACGATGTGCGTATGGGATACGGACGCGCCGATGAACAGTTCGCTGCCCCTGATCTCGATCGGCAGCATTTCCCGCACCGAGGTGATATCCACAATGGTATGGATCGGTGGGTGTCTGCCCTGGTCGAGGTCCAGGATCAAATCTGTCCCGCCTGCCAGGATCAGGGCGGGTCCTCGTGCGTCCGTTAACGCCGAGATTGCTTCAGTTAGGGTTTTGGGTTGGAGGTATTCTTGCCAGAGAGTCAT
>PMLN01000102.1 GCA_003158885.1 Anaerolineae bacterium | reverse complement strand
CCACCTCCCGCGCGTCAATCAGCGTGGCATCGTTAATGACAGGAGCGCCGCGCACGACGACTGTAATGCGTTTTGATGAAAGTAGTTCAACCAGAATTCGATCAAAGGCTATTTCTCCCGCATTGTCAGCCAGATACAAGATGGATTGCGCTTCAGCAATAGCCTGACGAAACTTGTCCAATTCTCCAAAAAACGGCGCGGTCCAGGCTTGATCCATCGCGTGGCGCACATCCGTCTCCGTCAGGTTGCCGTTCACTCCCATGTCCATCATATTTCCCGAAATTGCCAACCGCACCGCCATCAGCAGTGGATCATTGGCAGACTCGACCTCGGCTCTGAGCGCCGGTATCAAGTCCAGAGCTAGGCTGTTCAACTGCTCCTTTGCCTGCCGGTATGGATCATCCACGCCCGTGATCTCACGTAACTGCCTGTGGATACGTTGCGCCATTGCAGGAGAGGTCCAATTTAAGTCCATCTCTCCAATCCAACGCATGACATCGCGGACGATTTGCTCATGAAGAACGGGATCTGTGGATACCAATCTGGCTGCATCCAGTGTCTGTCGCAAGATGCAGGGAATACAATCGGGGGAAGTTTTCATGCTCAGTCGTAAGCCTTTCGGGTGGCTTCATCTGCCATCGTCGACGCAAGCAGGGGTTCCCACGCAGGGTCTTTCCAGGTTCCCAGTTTGGTATGCATCTCCAAATATTTTTTAGGAATGGGATGTGTGCCGACGACAACTTCTACACTATAACGTTTTTCGAGAAAGTCTTTGAAGGTGTGAATATATGGGCAGGGCGGATAGCCGACCAGCATCCCGGTCGCCAGGTGAATAACTTGCACGCCGTTCTTCACCATTTCCTCGCCTGTATATTCCACGTTTCCGCCCGGACAACCGCCACAAGTGGTGTAGCCTACCAACTCGACCTGCTCATCTTTTTTGTAGCGCGCAAAGGCGCCTTCCCGATTCTGTAAAGCCCGCAGGCATTTGCCGCCCGTGCAGGTTCGGTAGCGGTCACAAATGATGATTCCTATCTTGGTCCTGGTGTTCATTTATGCTCCTTTGTGGGATGACAAATTTCCGCGGTTTCTGGGATGATTCGACCCAACTGGCAGTAGACGCAGTTCCAGTTGCAGGTCTTGAGCGGGATGGTGTCAATTCCCAGCGATTGGCCTAACCGGCGGGAAGGTACGAAACCAAAGACGTATTTCATTTTTCCTCGCTCAATTGCTGGGAACCTCTCGCCAGCTCCTTTTCCAACACGCCCTCTAACGTGTCGGCTTTACTGCTCTTCATCTCCACTCCGGCACCCGCAAAGACATAACCTGGCCCTTTGCCTTGCAGGCTTTCTTTGATAAAGACCCGGTCCACTTTTTGGGAGACCAGCCATTCGGCTACTTTGATACCTTTCGCCTTGACTTCCTGGCGGTATGGATTGGTCATTACCTCGCGTTTTTCAATGATTCCATCAGCTAACTGAACGGTAATTAGCGCCATATATGGTGCCTCGCCAAAGTGTTGGCTCAATTTTCCATCTGGCGAAGCAAGGGGGAAGGCATAACGCAGATGGGTGGGGATGATCGGTTCATAATGGATCAATACCCGCTCCACGTAAGGGACTGTAACCTTGATGGTTTGTTCAATGCGTTGACTGATTGCATGGGCTTTTTCCAGATCATTCACGCGCAGGCCTACCTCGGCTTCCAAAAAACGATAGCGGCCCGAATTACGTCCCATTAGGGTTTTGACTTGGACCACTGCCGGATCATTCTGAATAATCTCCCGAACCTGAGACAAGGTGGATGAATCGATGGAAGCATCCAGGAGAACACGCATTCCATCCCGTAGCAATTCCCACCCCGTTTTGAGAATAAAGAAGGCTACGAACAGCGCCGCCCAACGGTCGAAGTTTAGACCGAAAAACTGTCCCAATAAAGCCGCGAACACAGCACCTGATGAAAAGACATGGGTGCGGTACTCCTGAGCTTCAGCTGCCAAACTGGGGGAGTTGGCCCGGCTGCTCGCCTTCAGTTCAAAATAACTGAAGGCGAGGGGAATGATTGCCGACAGCATGACCCCCGCCAGCATCCACAGACTAACCATAGTTGTGCGCGGGGCGGCAAAAATAGCTTCGTGCACAATTTCGTAACCGGTAAAGAAGATAAGGCCCGCCATCCCGATGGAAACAATATTCTCGACCTTATACAATCCGTAAGGAAAGGCTTGGCTGCGGCGCCTTGAGATCTTCAGTCCGACTAATACGGTTACTGAAGCTGTAAGATCCACCAGGTTATGTATCGTCTCGGCAGCTACAGCGAGGCTGCCAGATGCAATGGAGATGCTCAGATTCAACAACCCTAAAAGAATATTGATGCCAATCGAGGCCCACCCCCAGCGCTCGATAGATGTGTCATTCATTTATATACAACCTTTCACGCGCAAATTATTTCAATCCACATTTCGGGCAGGCCCATATTCTTGCAAAGATTACCTGTCTTATGCGAAACGTAGACTAATGTTTATGTACGCGCCGCATGTCTGAGACCAACGCACCCGCGCGGTAGGCATCCAGAGCATCTGTGATATTCTTCTGCGCCGGAAGAATCACCTCCAGCCCTTGCGCCAGGGCATGGTCATAGGCGGGTTGTCCCAAGCCGCCTGAGATCAGGACCTGGCAATCGAGGATCGGGGTGAACAGGGCCGGTCCGCGCTGGGTATGGTCGCCCTCTTGTTCATGTTCAGACCCTTCCCTGAGGTGAGTACGGCGGGGTTTCTCGCGCCTCTCAAAGGTTATATTTCCTGCATCGTCCAAAAGGGCAACCAGATAAAATTGAGATTCGCCAAGATGGCGGCTGATGGTTTCGCCATCGTCGGTGGGGAAAGCAATCTTTTTCATTTGATTTAACTTAAGCTCCATTTCTCCAGCCCAGCCGGCAGCCGGAGGATTTCATAACATCTATTTCTGCCGCGTTTCAGAACATTGGCAACGGGCTGCCAGGATGGCGCGCCGCGCTTACTGGTTATGCAGCCAGTTCAATGCACTCATGACAGTTTCCTTTCAAATTAACAGCAGGTCAATCCTGATAAAACGCCACTTTGACAAGCAGAAACACAGGTCATTTGTCCGCCGGATCACTCGCGGACCATCTTCGTCCCACATTTGGGACACAGGCGATCAAGGCAAGCCTGGCCGGCCTCATGCGGCTCCTTGTGTCCGCATTTCGGACAGATACAATTTCCACCCGGCCCCGATCCGGGTTTGTTCCCGCCACTTCTGCCTCGTCCCTGCCCTGCGCCGCGGCCTGAACCAAGGCCATTTTCATTGGGCTTTTTTCCAAACTGATTACGAAAGTTGAACATGATCAGCTCCTTTTTGGGCAGCTATTGCCCATTGCTTTGAAACACCTACTCCATATCCGGCTTCCAGACCTCCCACACCTTACCGACCAGATCCGGACCAGGCTTGAGAGTGAGCTTGCCGGACTCCCAACCGGCCGGGGTGGCTTCCTTGCCGCCGGAGTCTCCTTCGCTAATAAGATTTGATTTCCGAAACCAGCTTATGATGGCACTACGTTATCCTTGCGCCTACTGGTTAACCGGATTGGTTCAAAGAGCCTCAGTCCAGGCGTTCCGTATGATCTACAATCTGCCCGTTTGCATATGCCATAACGGCTTCCTCTATGCCAGGCAGATCCGTGACCACCGGGCGTATGTTGAGTGCTTTCATACTTTCATAGGCACCCGTGCCCATGCCGCGGCACAGGAGCGCCTCACAGTCGGCAATTGCCTCGGCCATCTGCACGTGCTTGTTGTGCGAAGCGGCATCCATGCCATGCGGTTGGCCGGGAATCTCCAGAGAGTGAGGCTGGTCTGCGAACTGAGCATGGCCGAGCTTATTACGCAGTTCGCGGTTGACGATTTCGCCGTTTTCAAGCGTGACTACCAGATAGTAGGGTGCGCGTCCGAAGTGCTGACTGATGGTCTTGCCATCATCTGTGATTGCTGCGATTTTCATTGTAGGTATCTCCATGTGCGTGATTTAGAAGTGAAATAAACAACCAACACCAAGCCAAAGATAAAGGCCGGCGTAAGGATTTCCGTCGAGAGGATCAAGGTGATGACGCGCGCCACCCGCTCGTAGAAGGCGGCCATAAACGAGGCAAGCGTGGGAAGCATACAGGCCAGCACCAAGGGCAGCCCTGCCAAAACCAGCTTCCAGCTTTTCATGTCTCACCTTTTCACCGCGATCTAGCCTTTCACGCGGTGCTCGCCCAGCCAACAGGCTCCGATGCAAAATAGCACCAGAAGCGTCAACCCGCCCGCAACGAACAGGAAAATCTGAGCGGCAGCAGAAGCGCCCACCTCATTGGAAGACATCACCATGCCATTCGGGGGCAGGCTGCTGGATACGCGGCCGAAGACAGCGGGAGTGGGTGTGGCACAACTGGAGGGGGTAACCTGCAACGTTGCTGCGTAAGGCACAGCCCGATTAACATAATCTGGGTGACAGCTATGGCAATCGGTGTATATGTCGCTCAACGGTTGCGCTGCCATGCCCTGGTGCGCCAGATTTTTATCCGCGGCGGTGCCATTGCCGCCATGGCAATTGATGCAGATATCCATAGCGGCATGACTGCTGTGCCATGCGCCTTTGTCAGCCACCGGGTCTTGCTGCGTATGACAAGTCGTGCATGAGGATGGGGGCGGGTTTTCACATTGGGCAGACACCGGAGATGGCAGCCGCAAGAAAAACAGGCTGATGAGGAGCAAAACGGTTCCCGTTATAACCACGATCAAGGATCTTTTGGCAGACATAGCACAACTCCTTTCCAAACGATGGCGATAGCGCCATTTTTACTGGGATGAAAAGTGTCTCTCAGTAGGATGATCGTTTTCATCGGTGGGACAGATAATCAGCAAGGAGCGTGTGGGGGTATCGCCAAGATTTCCCCACCGATGTGGCAGGTGGGCTTCAAAGATCAAACTGTCTCCTGGTTCCAATAAATAATTCTGTCCTTCGATGATATAAGTCAACTGCCCATCCAAACAGTAAACGAATTCGTGGCCGGTGTGGACGATTGGCGTTGGCCCGCTATCAGCTTGTGGTTCCAGAACAACAATCAAGGGTTGACCGCCTCTCAAGGTTATCCCAGCGCCCAAGTCTTCCATCATTCCATGGGAAAAGTCGGCACGGGGCCGCTGTCCGGCTTTCTGAAATACAATATTTCGATGAGGAACTTCGGCTTCAAAAAAGGAGGTTAGGGGAACCTTTAGCGTTGTAGCCAATTGTTGTAAAGTGCTCACACTTGGCGATGTTCTATTATTTTCGATCAAACTGAGTGTATTAACATTCAAGCCGCTAGCCTCTGCAAGCGCGCGCATGGACAACCCTCGCAACGCTCGAATGCTGCGTAGATGCCGGCCAACACTGATTTCTTCATTATCCTCTTTAGCTGTAGATGGATTGCTCTGTTTCAGAACCTTACTTTTTTTGCGAGGCATAGTTTCTCCATTGAGAAATGAAGGTTATTCATATAACGTACTAATATTATAGTACAAAAAAACTAAAAAATCAACTATTATACTAATTTAATGTTTTATTTAATGATTAAACCGCCTCATTTATGGGTTTGCAAGCTGTATTCTGAACTTGCTAACCGATGCGTCGCACTCTGTTTGTCGGCACGCATCCTCTCGATGGCTTTTCTCAATTTAATTAAACGGCTTGGCTTCCCCGTCAGGTGCAACGCATCTTCGTTCAGGTCCATTTTTCTCTTCGTGAATCTACCTGAACGTTTGCCCTCGTTCTTTGAGGGTCGTGGATAATAATGTTCGAATAGCCCTTTACCTCGGGCGTATCACCCCCTTCCTCGTCTTCGTTCCTCCATTAACAATTCCCGATTCCCCATTTCCCATCCTCCATTCTCGAATATCGAATATCCAATATCGATTTCCCCATTTCCCCTATCCTCCACCCCCACCTCCCGCGATCCCTCCCTCCGTCAACTTGCGCAGATCCGACAGCGCTGAATCGATCTCTTCCACCGTAACCGCTCGGTCCTCATCCCTATGTTTCAGCAATCCCGCCTTCGCCTTCTCGATTGCCAGCTCGCGGATCGAAGCATTCTTTGCCAGCGCTTCCTTCACCAGTCCCGCGCCCTGCGAATACCCGATGATGGGGTTGAGCGCCGTCACCACGATTGCATTCTTCGATAGCCAGCCTTCCGCTTTCTCTCGGTTCGCCGTCAAGCCCTTCACTGCCCCGATCGTCACCTGCATCATCTCGAACAGGTTATGCGCCGCGATCGGCATTCTCTATAAGCGCGCATGAATGCACGAGCACCCGTCTGACAGTTGCCTCCGCCTCGCGTGCCTTAGATGGCTTATCCTGGCTGTTCCCTTCGGGGTCGCGGTCGCAGACTACAGCTTACTTGTACGAGGCTGATGTTTTGATTTCCACAACCGAAAACTATTGAAATCGTAGCTGAGATGGTTATTTGGGTTTTTTTATCGAAGATGCCAATGGGGCTCAAGTTGCCCAAAACTATGCTCCTCAGGAACTGATCAGCAAGCATTTAGCAATAGCACAACTGCTGCTATTCGCACAGCGGGCTATATATCCAATTGGCAGTCAGCCATTGCACTTGGAAGCCAGCAGAACACAGGAGACGGTTTTCTCGTTGTGTAATTTCCCTTGCTCATTTGATGCCCAGGTATGGCAGGGCTTAACTTGTGCTCATTCCGAAGCTCGATCTCGATCGGATTTACCTACTACGACCTCTCAACAGGTTAATCAAGATAACGATCAATGCCACCACCAGCAGAAGGTGAATCAGCCAACTGGTGACGTGGAAGAGAATAAAGCCCAATAACCAAAGTACTACGAGC
>PMLN01000237.1 GCA_003158885.1 Anaerolineae bacterium | reverse complement strand
AACCCTCCTTGGACGCCGCCGTTATTTTCCCGCCTTGCAAGGCCAGCTTAGCGTTGGCATGAAAAATCGCGAGGAACGCGAATCCATCAACGCCCCCATCCAGGGCTCCGCCGCCGACTTCATGAAGATTGCCATGCTGCATATCCCCTCCGCCCTGAAGGATGCCGGCTTGCGTGCCCGCATGTTGCTGCAGGTACATGACGAATTGGTTCTGGAAGTTCCCAAGGAAGAGCTTGAAAAGACATACAAGCTTGTCCAGTCCGTCATGGCTTCGGCCTACCAGTTGGACATTCCTCTTTCAACCGAAGCCCGTTCCGGTCCCAGTTGGGGCGACATGCACTAGCCGAGGCGGCATGCGCGAAGCACTTCCATGGGTTGGTGTTCTTCCGGCCAGACAGCCAAGCCGCCAGTGAGAGCCGGGAAAACCGGCTGGATTTTTGAGTAAAAAATAATGAGGAACGAAGAGGAACGAATATCTCTTCCCTTAAGGACAGGTGGGGAGATGAATGACCCCGACGCACAAGATTCTAAAGCAAATGAGCGGAAATGGCAAGGTAAGGGTTAAAAATGATGGGTTTTAGGAGGCGACAGGAGGGTTTCGAGGCGGGGAAACTCATTGGCGGGGGAGAGGGAGAATATTAGAAAATCGCTATTCGTTTTTCGTTTTGGATACCTAACCCGGACAAGCCGGAACCAAAAAGGATTCAAACACAAAGGTCACGAAGGGCACGAAGGAAAACCTTGTAAACCTTTATGGAGGAGGCGGAGTTGAGAGAGGAAAATTCGTGGATAAAACCGGTGTTCGTTTGGAGCTTGAGAAACCATAAGGTTGCCCCGCTTCAAACCTTGCACTCTCTACCGATTGGTTGTATCCTTGCTCCAACCATTAACAAGGGGACTAATGCCCCGTCAAATCTCCGAGGAACGCACCCGCAAGGAAATGATTGATCCGCAGTTGGAACAGGCGGGCTGGTATCTGCGCGACCATTCCAAAGTGAATATCGAAATCCCGGTGGATGGTTATGATGCGGAGCCTTTCAACGGCGTGACCGACTACTGCCTCTATCGCGAAAATGGGGAAGTGCTGGCAGTGGTCGAAGCCAAGAAGACCGTCGTTGATGTTCGTTTGGCCGAAGCACAACTCACTCACTATGTGACCGAAATCGAAAAACACCAATCCTTCAGGCCATTTGGATTCCTGGCAAATGGATATGACATTTATTTTGTAGATGTCGGTTTTTCAGCGGAGCGATTGGTTTCAGGCTTCTTCACGCGCGCCGATCTGGAGAACCTGCTGTTTATCCGCCAGAACGGACAAAAGCCCGGCTCAATGGAGATCAACAACACCATCGTTGACCGTTCCTACCAGCACGAAGCCATCCGGCGCGTGTGTGAAGCGTTTGAGAAGGGCAGGCGCAAAGCCTTGATCGTCATGGCCACGGGCACGGGCAAGACGCGCACCGTGATGGCCTTGATCGATGTCTTTATGCGCGCGGATCAGGCAAAGCGTATTCTCTTTGTTGCAGACCGCGATGAATTGGTCAAGCAGGCCAAGGCGGATGGATTTGAAACGTTCCTGCCTAATGAACCGTGCACAAGATTATTTAGTTGGGACATTGACACGACCCATCGCCTATTTGCAGTGACACTGCAAACTCTCAGCAACATCTTCGAGCAGTTCTCGCCTGCCTTCTTTGACTTGATCATCTTCGACGAAGTCCATCGTTCGATCTTCAATCGTTACAGCGAGATCCTGCAATACTTCGATGGGCGCATGATCGGACTGACTGCCACACCCGCCAGTTACATTGACCGTGATACTTTCGAAGCCTTTGATTGTCACGATGACAAGCCGACTTATCTTTACACGTATGAGCAGGCTGTCAAAGATAAATATCTTGTGGATTACAACCTATATGCCGCCCAGACCCGCTTCCAGCGTGAAGGCTTACATGCCGCAAACCTGACAGAAGAAGAACGCAACCTGCTCATCCAACACGGACTCGACCCGGATGAGATCAACTACGAAGGGACGGAACTCGAAGAGAAAGTCACGGTCACCGACATGCTCCGCCGCCAATGGCAGGAGATCATGGAAGTGGTGTACAAGGATTCATCGGGAACCTATCCGGGCAAAACGATTGTTTTTGCCATGACCAAAAAGCACGCTTTGCGTTTGCAAGATGCCTTTTATGAGGTGTTCCCGCAATATGTGGATATGGCCAAGGTGGTTATCAGTCAGGGAGATTATCGCAGTAAGAATCTGAAAGCCTTCAAGAAGGAAGATTGGCCGCGTATCGCCATTTCTGTGGATATGCTCGATACCGGCGTGGATATTCCTGAAGTCGTCAACTTGGTATTCATGAAGCCTGTCCAGTCACCGATTAAGTTACAGCAGATGATCGGACGCGGCACGCGCAGTCAGGCGGCTTGCAAGAAGTTGGAACTGCTCCCCAATTTCGAGAAGAAGGAATTTCTCGTCATTGATTTCTGGGATAACAATTTCAGCCGCGACGCGAAGGAAGCGCCCGACAATACCACGCCTGTGATGGTACGGGTCTTCAACACGCGCTTGAACTTGTTGGAAACGTATCTGGATGACCAGCAAAACCCCGAATGTCAAAGTGTGGTTCGAGATCTACGTGCCATGATTGCGCGCATCCCAACCAAGTCGCTTCTCGTGAAGCGTGCCATGCCGGAGATCGAAGAGGTCTGGCAGGATGGATTCTGGAATTATCTATTGCCGAGCAGTATCAAGAAACTGCGTGAGAGAGTTGGGCCGCACCTGCGTTATGCCGCGGATGTGGATGTAGCCGCTGAGACCTTCATCACTAAAATGGAACGCTTGAAGCTGGCGCGCCGCACAGGCAAGAACACCAGTGAAATTGCCCAATCTCTTGCCGAGGATGTGATGCGCCTCTCTGAAAACATTCTCGATAAACGTCAGATTGACTTGCGCCGCAAGTGCATCCCGCCAACTCTGGAAACTGCCAGTGTTGACGAACTGAATGAAATTCGCGATGGTCTGGCGAGTGAGATGAAGAACAAATCGAACCGCGAAGACCCGCTGGTGATTGACTACCTGCGTGACTTCATCGCCGTGCGCGGCTACATCATGCTGACCAAGCGCGGCGAGCAAATGTACGTGGAAGAGTATCGCCGTTTGGTGGAGAAACGCATTCTGGATTTAGTCGCTAATCATCCCACGGTGCAAGCTATTCAACGCGGCAAGAGCGTGACAGACGAACAATTGCTCGAGCTCGAACGCACTTTACACAAGGAACTCGGCGAAGGCGACCTTGAAGTTTCGCCCGAAAATATTCGCAAAGCCTTCGGCGGACTGAAAGTGGATAGCTTCCTGGCCTTCGCTCGGCAAGTCTTGGAACTGGATGCCCTGCCTGATTATCATGATGTGGTGCAAAGACAGTTTGAAGGCTATATTACCCAGCATCAATACAATGCCGACCAGATACGTTTTTTGCGTGCAGTGCAAAGTGTGTTTTTGGAGAAGCGCAAATTGGAGAAAGCAGATTTGTATGAACCGCCGTTAACTAACTTTGGCGCGGATGCGGTGGAAAGGTGGTTTAGCAAGAAAGAGGTTAATGAGCTTGTTTTATTTGCAAACAAACTGAAGGTATAGCCGGAGATTTCCTTTGGATAAAATTATCATGGAGGAAGGCATGCATGAAGATATGAGTCGCAGCCAGGAAAAAGCCGTATTGGCGCTGATGGCTAAAATCACTTTGATAACAGATTTGAGTACTCTGCTCAATGTTGTTGTACANNCAACTATGTGCCAGACTATAATAATATCTTGATACGCGATGATAAAGAATTACACGAAACTGACGTATTGCAAAGATTCGACGATTTTATTGTTTTGGCGGCAACAAATCTTCCATCGAAGAAGGCGCTAATCGGCAAAGCGTTTTTTGGCATAGGCGAGGGACTCACAGGTTGGGTATATAAAAATGGCAAATTGCTCAGGATTACAGATGCCGCTGATGATGTGGAATTAAAATCATTGTGGCCCGATCTTTTTTGGATGAACGAGAATCATGACGGCGATGAATTTTATCAGTCTAGCGATAAAAGACCTCTCCTGGTGTTACCTCTTATTTTAGATGGAAGTCCTATCGGGGTTTTGAAATTTCATGCCACGCTCGATAAACAGTCATTCTCGGAGATTTCTCAGGAAGTCGCAGTTATCGTGTCCCAGATAATCTCCGGGTTGCTCCGTCAAACTTGGTTAGTTGCTGAACAAGGGGAAACTATTTCGCGGTTAATCGAAACAAGCAACAAAAATGCGCCGGTTGATGTAATTGCAGCTGTTACTAACAGTATGAAAGAAATGATCAACTGTTCGCGATCTGAATACTTTACCAAAAGTCAAGATGGTGCATTGCTACAGTTAATGATTAGAAACGGCAATCAGGTCCCGCAAGCGGAGAGAATCGAGGTGGCGAGAGGACAAAGTCTAGCTGGTTGGGTCTTTAAGACCGGCCTCCCTCTAATTATTTCAAATATCAGAGAGTTTGTGAACGGAGTAACTTTAGATGACGATTTATTAGACAGGATTTCTAATAGTTGCGAAATTAATGATGAGGATAGATTTCTTAAATGGGAAGATGATTCCAATCTCTCCTTCGGAACTAGCAAGCTGCAAATAGTTTCGTTCATAGCAGTACCTGTAAAATCAATCAATCAAGAAGTGCAAGGCGTTTTATGTGGTTATCGTATTATTCCCATTAGGGCCAAAAAACCATTTGAGCGATCACAATTAATGCTTGCATTATCCTTTGCGAGTACTATTTCTCTTGTTTTGGAAAATGAGCGTCAGAGGATTCTAAGCAATCTTCTTATTGAATTAGGTTATCTTACCCAAACTGACAAACTCTTTCAACTTGTTACGGAAAATATTCCAAAATTAGTTGCATCGTCCGGATGTTCTATATTTCGATCTATCCTACAACATGGCGCTGATCGTCTCAAGTTAACGTATACTAGCAGAAGAGATTTGATTTTGGAAAATGGCAAGATACCAGAGATCGAATATGAACTTGGGGAAGGAAAAACGGGGATGTGCGGTCTTCTCCAATCTGCTATAGTTGCGAATCATTATGGAAAAGGAAAGGTTTCGCACGCAAAAATTGACCGGGAAATGGGGCGTATTAGTCCAAAACATCCAAATGATATAACAAGTATATTGTTTGACAGCGAAAACAATAAGGTTGGTTTATTTCAACTTCGTGCTGATGAAAAACTGTCTATTGCGAAAAGGGTGGCTATCCGCGACTTTGCAAATAAAATCATTGTTCAACCTACTGGAATCTTTTCTCAAAAGCTAGATAAATACATCTCAAGAAATTCAAGAGGCACTTGGTCCTTTGTTGCTGTGCCGATTCGTAGCGAGGATAAATTATTGGGAGTTATAACGCTTGCACGACCTACCCTAGAATCGCCTTTCTCAGCAAGTGATGTTTCCTTGCTCACTTCGATATCTGGACGATTGGCTTCAGTTATGAATAACATTCGAGTTCTGGAACAACGCGAAAGACTAATAATGAGTTTGGCCCATGAACTTAATACACCTATAACTGGGGTTTTAGCAGATTCGCAAAATCTAATTATGGAAGCCCCCGCGAACACCGAACTTCAAAAAATTGCAAAGCATAATCTAGGGCAAGTCATGCGATTACATATGCAAGCATCTGCAATAATGTCAGTCTTGTCAGAGCAAGAACCCAAACGTCAATTTACTAAACACAGTCTCTTTCTTCCATTGAAAGAAGCATGCGAGTTATTTGAATCGGAAGCCTTGCAAAACGGCTGTAATATTATTGGGCCAAGGGCTAGAGATGGAAGTTTCCCAATCGTTGAGATGTATTTGTTTGACCTAGCTATTGCCTTCAAAAATATCATACATAATGCTGTTAAATATTCATTCAGGCCTCCAGTTGATAAGGATATCCATCGCACCATAAAAGTTTGGGGACAATGGGATAATAACCGAGCAGGATTCTATAGCGTCTTTATACAGAACTATGGTGTGGGGATCAACCCTCAAGAAATTGAGAAAAGAATGATTTTTGAGCCTTATTATCGTGGCGAGAGAGCGTCAGATAGAAAAAGGACAGGTACGGGTTTTGGTTTGGCACATGCGCGCCTAGTTATTGAAGATGTACATCACGGGTTTATTGAGGTGACTAGTATT
>PMLN01000187.1:376-7199 GCA_003158885.1 Anaerolineae bacterium | reverse complement strand
AGGCTTTCAAGATGGGTTCCAGCTTAACTATTTCTCGAACATTGGTGAACCGAATCTGGCGCGCCGCCTGCACATTCTCTGTTTGTTGGATTAGAATACCCTTGGCATCCTTTAACAAGGCGCCTTTGACAAACAGAATCGCACAGTATTCCTTAAATCCATGGATTAAGACAACATTACTTTCCTGGAACGTGTAAGTAGGAACGCCCCACTTCAATTCTTCGGTCAGTTGACAGGCAAGAATGATCGTTCTCAATTTCTTGAATTCTGCCCCCCACTTTTCGGCTTTATTAAAAAAGAAATCAACCTTGGGATTCGGTTTATTCATTGATCGATGCTCCTTAGATCTGCTTGCAATTTCTTTTACTTCTTTGGCTCGCTATGGTTATTTAACTGATGTCACGCAAGACGCCCTCTCCCAGCCTCCCCCAAATGCCGAATTGCACGGCATTTAGGGGAGGAGAATAAATAGAAGGGCATGTTATTGCGTAAGGCGAATTATTTAATAATCATATCATTAATCTCCAAATTGGAACAAATAGCTTAGATAGCCAGTCCAAAGTTAAAGAAGGGATACCGCCTTTCAACGGTATCCCTTAACCGGGGCAATGGACATCATTCTGTGGGTTTGAATCACTGCCAGTTTCTACCGCCTGTTATGCCAACTGCACACGGTCTCCACGCGAAACAGAAAAGGCGACTCTATATATCACGGGATTGCGCTAGCAAGCGAATTGTTCTACAATATTGTTATGCAGGATATTTGGGATTTTCTCTCTAACAATAAAGATGCCATTGCCAGCGGGGCAACTATTTTAGGAATACTTGGCGGCGTATCAGTTGCCCTTTGGGGAGCATGGAAGTTGCTGATTGAGCGCTGGTGGAAGGGGCGCCTTCGTGGTGAGGTTAAAGTCTTTGAAGTCATCACGGACTCAAATAGTCTGCTTCCAAAAATTTTTGCTACAGAAAACGACGACAGTCCACTTGCTGACCATAGAATTGTTTACCAACCACGCGATCCAAAGCGAGATATTCAAGCCGATCTGAAAACTGAGCTAAAACGTTCGCGCTATTTATTGATTACTGCGCCAACAGGTTTTGGAAAGACGCGTGAAGCAGGTGTACTCGCCCAAAGCATGATGCTGGAAGGCTGGCGAGTTTTGCGAATTAAGTCAGGCTGGTTGGATTTGCCTAAAACACTACCCGAAGGACTTGGCGGCAATCGTTCACGAGTCTTGATATTTCTTGACGATCTGAATGGACTTTTTAGCACTGGAGAATTAACCCAATCTCCACGCGCTGAACAAATGCCTTTATTAAGCCAATTATCGTATCATGATCGCTTATTGCAAGTGCTGGATATGCTCGAAGGCATGTGTACAAAAAAGGAAGTGTGCGTGCTTGCAACCGCGCGCAGTGAAGCGGATCAATGGAAGTTGTTAGACTTTGATAAAAAAGATGGATTGTGGAAACGCTTTGAAAGAATAGAACTACCAGAACCTGATGTATCAGCCATCGTTGGATTGTTGGAAGACGCAATCAAGAAAGCTGACTTGAGGGCAGATCCCCAAGACTTTGAAGACATCGCCCATAAAAATGACGGCACGTATCGAAATATTTTACTTAACCTTAGGCGTTGGCGTGCATTAAACAAAGCAGTTGATAAAGACGATCTAACTGAAACACTAGATGGCTCATGGCGGGATATTTATGAAAGTGCAGTTAAGAAACAACCCGCAGTTAAGTATATATATGATGCAATAGATATTTTGCAACAGGCGGGGATTGAGTTACTTCCTTTTCTAGTTGAGCCTGTTGTCCTGCTCGTATGGGGCGGAAGTAGTTTTCAAAAGTTCATTCGCAGGAGGCGGATTTGGCGCGCCTTGCATTACCTTACACAAGAAACGAACATTTTACGGCACACGGAAAGCAAATTCACGCCAAGCGATGGACAAATCGAAGCCAAAAAACGCTCTCTTTCGTGGGTGTCTTATTATAAGCAATTGACGCAATTGTTATTAAATAATTCAGACAGAACAATAAGCAATTCACTGTACGGGCTTGCAACAGCATGTTATTACCAGAGTCAATTTGAGCAGTCACATTTATTAATTGTTCGATATGTCAAACTTAATCCACTAGACTCTGATGGGCACAATGTTTTAGGTATATTGCTTTCTAATCTGAAACGCTACGACGAAGCCGAAGCCGCCTATCGCAAAGCCATCGAACTCAATCCGTCGTACGCCACCGCCTACTACAATTTATCCTGTCTAAGTAGCATTAACCGGGACGCCGAACAAGCATTCGGCTATTTGCAGAAAGCAATCGATAACGGTTTTGACCCTGCATATGCATGGGATGATCCTGATCTTCAATGGCTTCGCGATGATCCGCGCTTTGTTGAAATAGTTGGCGAAAAACCGGCGGAATAGCACATGCAAGAATCAAAGTTTATCGGCGCGTTGTAGCTACTTATCAAGAGGAATCGGCTGTTCTTGGTGGATCGCAGTGCGCGAGGAAGAAGCCCGTCCGAGGTGAGGGACGGCGAAGCGCCGCGGAGGAATGCCGAAGCGTGAAGCGATTTGGGCTTTGAACTTTTTGTCTGGCGATTCCCGTTTTGTTTGGAACATAAGAAAGAGATCACTGTGCAAAATGTCTCGCGCCTGACCATCCGCGCTACAACTCGTGGTTCAGCAGCCACCACTATAACAATCCGGTTATTGGGATAATTTCAAAAGTCGGGTCTGGGCGCTGCCGTTGGCGGGTTATTCTTTATGCCCCGTAAGCAGATAGGTCAGCATGTTCCCCTTGCCTTTGACGGGAATCTCACCGCGCACTTGGAAGGTGTAAGCCTGCTCGAGACGGTCATGGACAATCTGGGTCACCTGAATGGTTCCAGGCAAACCATGTGATTCCATGCGGCTGGCAGTATTGACCGTATCCCCCCACAAATCATAGATAAATTTCCCTGTATTTAGGTGGGCGCGGATCGCGAAGCGCTCGAACCCGCGATCTTATGTGTGTGATTTCACAACATCAACCATAGAACCGGCAAGCAGGTATGGTGATAAAATACTGGCAGATCTTAAAAATGGAAACCATATAAGCATGGATCAGAATCGTTTGTCGCAATCTGAAGAAAAAGATCAGCCATATCGGGAAATCTTCGAAGCTGCAGCTGATGGATTGATCGTTTTGGATTCAGAAACCCAGCGTGTCGTCGAGGCCAATTCCGCCGCCGCTGCAATGCATGGGTACAGCCGCCGGGAATTCATCGGCCTGCCTGCCGCGGCGTACATCCATCCTGAAAGTCAGAAACATTTCAGCGGGCCGGCGAAAGCCGCTCACTCTGGCGAAGTGGTCAAATCATCGGAGCTGCACATACGCCGCGCTGGTTCGACCTTCCACGTTGAAGTGTCCACCACAAGATTCATATATCGGTCCCGGGCATGTCTTTTGAGTGTTGTTCGCGATGTGAGTGAGCGAGTCCAGGCAGAACAGTTCCTGCTCCAGCAGGAGGAAGTCCGCCAACGCGAACAGTCCACCTTGCTGGATATCTCACATACCCTGGCTTCCACATTGGAACTCAAACCGGGCTTGATCCTTGACCAATTGCGGGTCATTGTAAAATACAGCCATGCCGCGCTTTTCGTATTGGAAGACTCGGTGCTGGTCACCATTGCCATGCGTGGGGTGGAACGGCCGGAAGGCGCTGAACCCTTCCGCATCCATTTGGATGGGCCGGAAATTCTGGCGCGTTTATTCAACAAACACCGCCCGATCCGCATCGCGGACGTGTTGGGTTCTGATAAAGAAGCTCAATTCCTTCGTTCGTTATTGGGTGATGAGGCGGCTGTATTATTAGACGGAGTACGGGGATGGATGTGGGTGCCTTTGGCGATCAAAGGCCACATCATCGGCGGCGTGGGCGTGGCGCACACCGAGCAAGGTTACTTCACGAGTCATCACGCCAGCCTGGCCCTGACGGTGGCCAACCAGGCCGCCATCACCATGGTCAATGCTGAACTGTATCAACAAGCACAGGCGCTCGCCGCACTGCAGGAGCGCCAGCGTCTGGCGCAGAATCTGCACGATGCCGTCAATCAATCGCTCTTTTCCGCCGGGCTGATTGCTGAAGTTTTGCCGCGTTTGTGGGATCGCGATCAGGACCTGGCGAGACAATCCCTTGAGGACCTGCGCCGCTTAACCCGGGGTGCGATGGCGGAAATGCGCGCCCTGCTGGCTGAGCTTAGACCCTCGACCCTGACCGATTCCGACCTAGGCGATCTGGTGCGCTTGCTGGGAAATGCGTTCACCGGCCGCACAAATATCCTTTCCACAGTAAGCATCACAGGAGAAGGCGTTTTGCCCGCCGAGGTGCAAGTGACGATCTATCGTGTATGCCAGGAAGCCCTGAACAACGTTGCCAAACACGCCGGAGCCAGCCTGGTCGAAATAAATCTTAAGTACGAGGGAAGTACCGCCGAATTGGTGATACGCGATAATGGCCAAGGTTTTGATCCTGAACGGACCTCGTCCGGTCATTATGGCTTGAGCATGATGCGCGAACGCACCGAAGCAGTGGGCGCACAATTATCCATCACAAGTCAGCCCGATCACGGCACCGAACTCATCATCCGCTGGACAGAAGCATAAAAAAAGGAGGCCGTATTACTACTCCCCCATCCAAACTCATTCGCGTCATGCTGGTTGACGATCACACCATGGTGCGCAAAGGACTAGCCACTTTCTTGAAAGCCTTTGACGACCTGGAACTGGCGGGCGAGGCCGAGAACGGCCGTGCCGCTATAGAAATCTGCGCCAAGCTTCAGCCCGACGTCATCCTGATGGATATGGTTATGCCCGACATGAACGGGGCGACCGCTACACGTACGATCCGCCAACAATTTCCAAACGTTCAAGTGATTGCATTGACAAGTTTCAAGGAAGAGGAACTGGTTAAGAATGCGCTGGAAGCGGGGGCGATCGGATACTTGCTTAAGGATGTTTCAGCCGACGAATTGGTCAAAGCCATCCGCGCAGCCCATGCCGGCCGCGCCACCCTTTCACCGGAGGCTGCCCAGGCACTGGTGCATGCCGCCAGCCAGCCGCCCGCACTGGGAACCAATCTTACCGAACGTGAGCGGGCGGTGCTGGCACTCATGGTTGAAGGCTTGAATAACACGCAAATTGCTGGAAGATTGGTTGTCAGCCCATCCACCATTAAATCCCACGTCAGTAACATATTGTCCAAGCTGGGCGTCACGAGCCGAACTGAAGCCGTCACTCTGGCTTTACGCAACCGGCTGGTTACCTGACCCCCTCTTTCGCCTCCCCCAACTGACGGAGAGGAAGACTCTCCAGCCGATGGATGCGGCTGGAGAGTCTTTGTTTTAAAATAGACATTATCGGAAATAATCCACAGATTTCGCCGATTACGCAGATTAGAATTTTCAAGAGAAAAGTCTGCGAAAACCTGTGCAAAACTACAATCCTTATTACCGATAAAGTCTAATATAGATGTTGTAATCGAGGAACGTTTTCGAACATTACAGCAGTTGTATGACAACACCCTGCAAGCCAAGCCGTTCTCCTGCGGAATTTTTATAAAGAAAGCCCGATGTGAACTTACTAGAGTTGGCCAAAGCCCCAATGATTTCGGAAGCCGTGAGACAGGATTCTCTCGGCGATTTTCAACGCTCGTACGAACAGTTGTACGAGATCATATCCGATCTGAGGCTCCGAAACAAGGAACTGGAAGCCTATGATCACATGCTCGCCCACGATCTCAAGGATCCGTTGACGATTATGATCGCGGCTGCAGATTTGATCGCCGAAGTACCCGACCTGACGCGCCAGGAGTTGAAGGAGTGTATGCAGCAAATCAGGTTCACTGCATACGAAATGGACAGCATTATCAACAGCTTGTTACTCTTCGCCGAAGTCAGCAAGGCAGAAGTGCCGGTAGAACCTGTGGATATGGCCAAGGTAGTGGCGAACGTTCGCAATCGTTTGGGTAACATGATCGAGGAAACCCGGGCTAAGATCGATCTCCCAAAAGTTTGGCCTCATGCCATCGGTTACGGCCCTTGGATCGAAGAGGTGTGGGCAAACTATCTCAGCAATGCCCTCAAGCACGGGGGGCAGCCGCCGTATGTAGAACTGGGCGCCTCGGTCAAGCCGGACAAGATGGTCCGCTTCTGGACGCGTGACAACGGCCCAGGCCTCCCACCGGAAGCCCGAGCTAGTCTGTTTACACCGTTCAACAAGATCGGGAGCGTCCGTAATGGAGGAAACGGGTTGGGCTTGTCGATCGTGCTCCAAATCGTCGAAAAGCTGGGTGGTCAGGTAGGCGTGGAAAGCGAGTTGGGCAAGGGCAGCCTCTTCTTCTTCACCTTACCGGCGGACCTGCCACTCTCGTGACAATCTACACCCAAGGATTGCATCTCCAATTCGAAGGGCAAAACCTTGAGGCGGTTACGCTCTCCCTGGGCATCGCGATCTTCCCCGAATATGGTTCGACCAGCGCGGCCCTCTTGAAGGCCGCCGATGATGCCCTTTATCACGCCAAGCGTGAAGGACGCGGCCGCGTGGTTATGGCAAGCTAGAAAATCATTGATAGGATATTCTACGTTTGATTCGGGAATGCCGGTTGATTCTACTTGGAAGAGGAGTACGCCATGAACGAAAAGGATTTATCGAAATTCACATGCAAAGAATGCGGTGGTCATGAATTGACCGTCACTCACATTTGGAATATCCAGGCGGGGACTGACAGCGAACGCTGGCGGGAATGGGGACCGCTCAAGGATAGTCATCA
>PMLN01000187.1:0-272 GCA_003158885.1 Anaerolineae bacterium | reverse complement strand
GACCCGAAATATGTGGATGCCTGGCAGCAGCGAGGCTGGCTCCGAACGGGAAATACCCAGCCATGATCAAGATCTTTTTGCTGTTTCCACCTTAGCGTTGGCATTAAAAAAGTATATCGATAATGATCTAACCTTGTAAGTCTCCCCCAAGTGGCGGAGACATATACTCCCCGGCCGCAGGATGTGGTGGTGAAGTGTTCGTCGTAAGATAAATTGGTCAGCCAGGCAGTAAGTTTGACTAGTGGTTCCTATATTGAATTTGGAGGCAAAAA
>PMLN01000011.1 GCA_003158885.1 Anaerolineae bacterium | reverse complement strand
CACTTCGGACTTCAAGATTGCATCCATCAAGTTTCCATAAAGACTTGCCTGTAATGCGAATCGCTCGGAATCGCTGCCTTTTATGTTTCTTAAATCCACATCTAACTCAGTAATATAAATAGGTAATTCATATTGTGTCATTGTCTGAACCAAATCATCAATTAAAACAACGTATTGTGAAGTCCCTTCGTTAACAATGAATTTTGTGGCATCACCTGATATGGGCTCAATGTGCAACTCTAATCCAATGCCATCAATTAGATTCTGTTTACGCAAAGAAGCAATAATTTGCATAGTTTGCTGATATTTATTGCCTTTTGAACTTTCGTTCCCGCCATCGTTATAAATTAGTTTTGTAGTTGGATCAGCACTTCGAGCAATTTGGAAGGCGATATCAACATAATTCCTACCAATGTTCTTTTCAAAGTAATCCCATCCCTGATAGATAAATCCGGCCTCGTTTACAACTACCCACGTTTTTATTTTTCCGGTATAGCGAGTGACAACCTTGGTTATAACTTGCTGAAACAAAGAAATAAGTTGTTCTCGTGTAAATGAGCCGTTTTTCAACCAATCGGGAAGAAAGGTAGAAAAGACCAACGCTTCTCCTCTAATTTCCATTTTATTCTTCAAAGCAAAATCTACTTGAGCATCAGGCAATCCAAAGTCAAATTCATTCTCGTTTGGAAGCAGAATATGCCAATAGATACTATTTACACCAAGATTGAATTCTCTAGCCGCCACACTCAACCAATCAGGATTATTCCAAAAGCTTGCCCCTGGATCAATGTATGTTCCTATTTTTATCCCCGATGCTTCTGCATAGTCTCGTAATGTCACAAGTGGTTTTGGGGTTGGAGAGGCAGTCAGAGCCAGCGTATTGGTTGCAGATGGGAGAGGCAACAATGTTGCCGTTTGTGTAGGAGTCTCTATTACTTTCACGCCACACGCCGAAAGTGCCAATCCTGCTGACGCGACGCCACTCAACCTGAGAAAATCACGGCGGGAAAGTTTCTTTTTCATTTTTTCCTTTCATGAATAGTACCAATTAAAAATCTTGTTATACACCGCCAACAAAATCTTCTTTACAAATCCAATTTCCAACACGCGCCGCGCAAGCCCTTTTCCCTTTTCCCTTTTCCCTTTCTCCTTCCCCAACTCCCCTCTCAAATATCCCAGCGTATTGGACATATTCATCGCCAGCGGGTCGGAGACCATCAGGCGCAATAAGCCCGCGTCGTTCATGCGCTTATCAAGTTGACGGACCTGGCCCATGGGCTTATCCATGTCAAAGGGCAGGAATTGTTGAAGTGTTGATTTGTAGGCGGTGAACTGCCAGTGCGAGGCACCAGCGAATGCCACGATGCCCTTCGACTGCACATCTTCGGCGCTCCGCTCAGGGCGATAGGTAATGCGCCAGTCTGTTGTCTCGGCATAGACTTTTTTATTCTCTTCCTCAGTCTGTCCGAGCGAGAGATTGAATTCAAGGAAGGTTTCCCACGGGATGAATTGTCCATTTTCGAGAGTCGCATTTTCGCGTGCCCACTTCAATGTGCCTTCATAAAATTCCGGCGGCGTGCGGAAGGGACGCGCGGTCACCATGCCAACATTGGAGAAGGTTTTGAGAATTTCCACAGAACGCGAAAGCCACTTCGGAGAAAATAAAACGTCGCTATCCGTATAAGCGATAATTTCGCCAGGTGCGCCCGCCAGGATGATATTCCACGCGCCGCCCTTGCCCATATTTTTCTCGGCGAGGATCAAATATTGAATTCGCCCCTCGTCTTTTTCCTTGATAAGAAAGTCGCGCACTTCGGCGCACGAGCCATTGTCGAAGACCATCAAGTCAAATGGCAGACCTGCATCCTTCCTCATCGATTTCATGCAGACCTTCAAAACATCCAGCGTCTCAGCATAGAAACCGCTCAGGAAGGGGATGTAATTCAGCAACGCGACGGTGATCCGCTGGGGGCGGGCCACATCTTTGACGAACTTGGCAGGGTTTTGACCTTTACGCATCTCGATACTCGTTATTCGATATTTGTTATTCGATATTCGGAAGTTGGTATCCGGGAATCAAGGTAATTCCCAAAGATTGAATTATCGAAATATTCTCTTTATTCTCTTAGCCCAACGTTTGGGGCGCACAACATTTTCAACCGTATCGGTGGGCAGGAAGAAAAAGACGGCACGCAGGAACAATTCCACGCGGCGCATGAAGCGCGGGTAAGACATCTTCGGGCGGACAAGTTTACCACCTGGGACCAGTTGATGCGTCGAATCCAAAACCGTATAACGGATGGCAGCGGGTCCGCCCGCAAGACGAATATTCTCGTTAGTATCGGGATGTTCGTAATGCGGCTTCGCATCCGGTAAATGAGAATAATCGTGGCTCTGATGCACAATCATCACCGAAGGTGTGCAATCGATCACAGGCCATTTTTCCTTGCGGGCTTTGTAGATCATCCAATTATCCCAGCCGGCGCGGCCAATGGTGAAGTTTGGAATATCCTGATAGAAGGATTTAGGAAAGAGAAAAAAATCGCTGCCGACGGGACGATGTAAGGTACCCTGACTGTGGACTGCAGACCGTAGACCGTTGGCCCACTCGCCCGAAAATTCAAGGGATTGAGTGACGTCCAAATCCCAGCGCTGGCTGAGGAGTACAAATACGTCATATCCTAAACGCGACCTGCAAGCTTGCGCAGCTTCAACGACATCGGGCATGAGGATAATATCGGCATTGACCACACACAACAATTCACTGGTACTGTTCTGGCGGGCCAACTCGAACATGGATGAGATCAAGGGCGTGCCGTTCCCGTTACATTTCACGTCCGGGATATGCTTTACGTTGAATTCCCTCGCCACTTGGTCCAAGCCTTCTTCGTTGCCGAGAAGAATGACCTCCACATCGGGAAGCAGAGTCCATGAGTGCAGCGCGTTGCGCTGGATCAGC
>PMLN01000014.1 GCA_003158885.1 Anaerolineae bacterium | reverse complement strand
CTTTTATGCAAATAAATTAATTACTACCGGCGAGGGCGGTATGGTGCTCACCAGCGACCCTGCCTATGCAGAAAAGGCGCGTGGTTTGCGTAATTTGTGCTTTCGCCCTGAGAGACGTTTTTATCACACCGAACTTGGTTATAACTACCGCATGACCAACATGCAAGCCGCATTAGGCCTTGCGCAATTGGAGCGCTTTGACCAAATCGTAGCAAAGAAACGTTGGATGGGTACTGCTTACACCGAACGCTTGAAGGATATTCCCTCTTTGCAATTGCCTGTCGAAAAAACCTGGGCCAGACAAGTCTACTGGATGTACGGGCTGGTTCTGGATGAAAAGACCGGCATGGACGCGGTCTCCTTTGCGAAAAAGCTGGATGCCTTGGGCGTTCAGACCCGCCCGTTCTTCCTGGGCATGCACGAACAACCCGTCTTTTGGGACCGCGGCTTATTCAAAGACGAGCATTATCCCGTGGCGGAACGGATCGCCCGGCAGGGATTGTATTTGCCTTCCGGGTTGGCGTTGACCGAGACGCAATTGGAGCAGGTCTGTGAGACGGTGCGAAAGGTTTTGGGTGAAAAGATTTAACCACGAAGTTCACGAAGAGGCACGAAGGAAGAAATTAAGAACCTTTAGCAGCTAGGAAAATAAGATGAATCTTGAAGAAATTCATACCAAGGATTTGCCTCTTACCGTCTATGAACCCACGCACGGTTGGTTATCCCTCAAGCTGGATGAACTGTGGCATTATCGTGAACTGCTCTACTTTCTTACTTGGCGGGATATCAAGGTTCGTTATAAGCAGACGGCCTTGGGAGTGGCCTGGGCCATCCTCCAGCCATTGATTACGATGGTGATCTTCAGTGTCATTTTTGGCAATCTTGCCAAGCTGCCCTCGGAAGGAATCCCGTACCCAGTTTTCAGCTATGCTGCCCTCTTACCCTGGGATTTGTTCGCGGGCGCTTTACAGCGGGCCGGGATCAGCCTGGTGGGCAACAGCAACCTGATTACCAAGGTATATTTCCCGCGCTTGGTGATCCCCATCTCGGCCGTAGTGGCCGGCCTGGTGGATTTTGCAATTTCATTTGTCGTGTTGTTGGGTTTGATGTTTTTTTATCATATCACGCCAACCTGGGCAATTTTAACGATCCCGCTTTTTGCGTTACTCGCAGTATTAACGGCCTTGGCCGTCAGCCTGTGGCTTTCAGCTCTCAATGTGCAGTACCGCGATGTTCAGTATATGATCCCCTTTCTCATCCAGGCCTGGATGTATGCTTCCCCAGTAGCTTATTCAGTGGGTCTCATTCCTTCTGGCGCTTGGCGGATTATCTACGGGCTCAACCCTTTGGCGGGTGTGATTCAGGGCTTCCGCTGGGCACTATTGGGCGCGGCTCCACCCGGTCAGCTAATTGTGGTCTCAGTGATCATTGTTCTAATTTTACTTGTCAGCGGGCTGTTCTATTTTAAGCGTATGGAAAGAACGTTCGCGGACATCGTTTAATAAGGCAGTTCTTCAGGAGAAATAAATGCAGCCGTTTCTCAAACAGTTGGGCCAATTGACTAAAGATTTGGAGGATAAGTGGGGCACAGCTCTAATAATTGCGCTGACATTGATGGCTTCGATCACTGCGGGCCTATATTTTAGCGGTATAAAAATTTTTGGTGGCTCTGGTTTCCAGATGACGATCTTGGGTGGGATCGTCATTCTATTAGGCGGAGCGCCGATTGGAGTGGCGGCCCTTTATGCGACCAGCTTTTTAGCCACCTGGTTCAATTTTGGAACACCAGGATTAACCTTTTTATCGTACTTGGGTCCCTGGATGGGTATTGTCCTATTTTTAGCCGGTATTGTCATCCTTTCAAAAGGCAGGTTGGATCGCGTTCTTGAAAGAATCCGGGCCTGTTGGGGGTTTCCCTTTCTGATTGCTTATGTCGTTTCGGGATTGATATTAGCGCCTATTTTTTATGATAATCCCGTTGAACATATTGGTTGGACGTTTATGATTACCCTGGCAGTCATGTGCCTGAGTATTGTGATCACGTTACCACCGGATCGTGTTTTCAAGATCACGAGCAGGTTGCTCTTCCTAGCTTTTTGGGTTATGTTTGTTCTGTTTGCTTATTTCTCCTTTTTTACCTCCGGTACAGTCATTTTTAAGGCGGGCATAGAATTCAACATGGTTCATCAAGTAGTTGGGGCAGCAAATGACTCGGCTGGGTTGTTGATTACCCTCCTGCCTTTTGGCTTGGTGCTTCTTACCGGCCGTAGATACTTTGCGGTAATCAGGTGGGCCGTTTTGCTGTTGGCCGCCTATTTTGTATACCGTTCTTTCACCCGGATGGCATGGATTGACCTGCCTGTTGTTTTATGTGTATATTTCTGGATTTTGGGGAAGAAGCGCCTAGTGGTTACCCTGGCGATTGTGGTTATTCTTATCGCACTTTATTCCACAACTGTGAACAGCCTTTTTTTACAGATCTTACAAAGTGGCGGAGTTAGTTCGTCTGCTAATAATACGCTTGCTTATCGAATTTATGTTGCCTGGCTACCTATGATTCGTTTCACCTTGCAGAAATGGCAGACAATTTTAATTGGTTCCGGGGATGCCACGTACTGGATTTCACCCTATGTACCTCTTCAGGGGGGTATGCCTGTCATGCCTCATAATTTGTGGGTGGAAAGATTTGTTAGCAGAGGCGTTTTGGGAGTAGTTTTATGGTTGTTATATATGCTTGCCATCCCGATGTGTGCGATCAAAGCAATGCTTGCGCTGTCGATTGAGAAACGAGCCTGGTTCGCGGCTGGCATGGCCAGTTGGGTGGGTTATAACATTTACGCGCTGAGCGCAAATGCACAGGTAGATGTGTACGTAATTACGAATATTCTTGTTGGTGTATGCTTATGGGCATATGCCCAGTCAGTAAAAACAAACCACGGTGTGTTTGCAAAAGTTGATGAAAGCCATGGATGATTTCGCCATAAGAGTGGAGAACCTAAGCAAACTCTATCGTATTGGCGCGCAGCAGGAACGCTACCGGACGTTGCGCGAAAGCCTAGTAAGTGCAGTCCGCGGTCCTCTGCGCCGTTTGCGACATCCGGAATCTGAAATACAAAATACGGAATACGAAACAATTTGGGCGCTCAAGGATGTTTCCTTTGATGTCAAGCCCGGTGAGGCCATAGGCATCATCGGCCGCAACGGAGCAGGTAAGAGCACACTGCTTAAGATTCTCTCGCACATCACTGAGCCGACTGAAGGACGAGTCACGCTGCGTGGGCGTGTAGGCAGTCTGCTTGAAGTAGGCACCGGGTTTCACCCCGAGCTGACCGGGCGCGAGAACATCTATCTGAACGGCGCTATCCTTGGAATGAAAAAAAACGATATCGAGCGTAAGTTCGATGAAATTGTGGCCTTCTCTGAGATCGAGAAGTTTCTGGATACCCCGGTCAAGAGATATTCCAGCGGTATGTATGTAAGGCTGGCTTTTGCGGTGGCTGCCCACATGGAACCGGAGATTTTGCTGGTGGATGAGGTGCTGGCGGTGGGGGATGCCGAGTTTCAGAAGAAGTGCCTGGGCAAAATGAGCAATGTGGCGGGTGAAGGAAGAACGGTGCTCTTTGTCAGCCATAACATGGGAGCGATCCAGATGCTCTGTCCGAATTCCTTACTCATCCGAAATGGTGAACTGGTGAGCAGTGGACCGTCCGCGAAAATTGTCAGTGAATATCTAAATATCTTTTCAAGCCATGATAACGAACAATTCAATCCAGAGAACCCGGCGCGCAGTGGGAATAAAAGCATTATTTTAACCGGCGGCAGGATTATAGACTACACTGGATCCAGCACAACATCTGTTGTAGCGGGACAACCCATTGTATTTGAATTTGATTACCAAAACAAATGCGGCGCCAAGAATACCGGCATTAGTCTGACAATATTTGACTCTTTTGGTATTGCGATTACTAATGTAGATACTTCGTTCACTTTAGGGGAGATAAGGAATTTGGGAAAGAAGGGGCATTTCAGATGTGTAATCAACCGAAATCCTTTTCCTCTTGGCGATTATCGAGTAGCCATTGCCATCCAAAATTCTGAAGCAATAGCAGATCACATTCCTAACGCCCTATCATTTACGG
>PMLN01000352.1 GCA_003158885.1 Anaerolineae bacterium | reverse complement strand
TGAAACCAGGACGTAGATGAACGCAGATCAACACAGATTTTTTGATCTGTGATCTACTCCGTACTCAGTCTCGCCGTAGCACCGCCGTCAATGACCAAAGCCTGCCCTGTCATAAAAGACGATTGCTCATTATCGGCAAGGAAATAAATCGAATGGGCAATTTCCTGCGGCGTACCGACGCGCCCATTGACGGTTTTGCGAGCCAGGTTATCCAACCTTTCCTGCATTCCGCCATGTCCTACATGACCGCGTTCCAGACCTGCGCGCAGCATGGGCGTATCCACCGCACCGGGCAGGATCGCATTGACGCGAATATTATCGGGCGCAAACTCAATGGCCATGGCGCGCGTCAAAGCCAATAGTCCGCCCTTGGAGGCGGCATAGGCAGCGATATTGGCGGAGGTTTGGACGGCATGAACCGATGAGACATTCACGATCGCACCGCCATGTGCTTTGAGCAAGGGGTGAGCCAGCTTGGCGCTGAGAAAGACCGAACGCAGGTTGGAGGCCATGACCGCATCCCATTCTTCAACCGTCGTTTCGATGAGCGGCTTGGCAATTTGCATGGCGGCATTATTGACCAGCGCGTCCAACTGATCCGTAAACGCATGAGCCTTTTCAAAGATGGCGTGCATGTCTTCAGGGCGCGCAATATCCGATTGAACAAAGAGGCCATTTTCTGGAAAGCCGTCACCGAACGGGTTTCGATCCACGCCGATGACATGCCAGCCCTTTTCAGAAAACAACTGCACGGTTGCCCGGCCTATTCCGCCAGCCGCACCGGTAATCAACACGATTTTCGATTTGCGATTTATGATTTTCGATTGTGGAGTCATGGTCGTACCTGCTTATCACTTGAGTTCATCCCCAATCCCTCGAGTAAATTTCTGATCGTATTCCAATGCACGCGTTCCCAGGCAGCAGGACTGGAGTTGGCATTATGAGGCGCTACCATGACGTTATCCATTTTCAAAAGCGGGCTATCCAACGGAAGCGGCTCCATTTCAAAGACATCCAAGGCAGCCCCGGCGAGGCGACTGGCTTGCAAGGCTTCCACCAAGGCTTTCTCATCCACAATGGGACCGCGGGCAGTGTTGATGAGAATTGCATCCGGCTTCATCTTCGCCAGGGTACTGGCATTGATCAAATGATGGCTGGTCGGGTTTAAATCACAGTTGATGGAAACGAAATCGGAACTCGATAATAGATATTCGAGACTCGTCATCTCGATCCCGGACTCGGTGATAAAGACATGGTCAATATCAATAATATCATTGCCGATCACTTTCATGCCAAAGGCGCGGGCGCGGCGTGCCACCGCCTTGCCGATATTGCCCACACCGATCACGCCAAGCATACATTCACTTAAGGCTTTTCCGGGCAGTTTTTCCCAGTTGCCGTCCTTCATGGCGCGATCCATCCACGGCTGGCGGCGTGCAAAGGCCAGCAGGTAACCGAAAATAGTATCCGCCACAGCGGTGGTGAAGGCATTGGGAGTACGCGCCACTTTGATGCCGAGGTGTGCGGCGGCTTCACTGTCAATCGAGTCGATGCCGGTACCCCATTTCGAAATGACCTTCAAGCGCGGCGCACAGGCTTTGAGAACGCGTTCCGTATAGCGGTCATCGCCGCAGACAGCGCCATCGAACCGGCCGGCATAGGCCAGCAGATCGGCCTCTTCCAGCCGTTCACGCACTTCAGGGACAATCAAATCAATGCGATGTTTCTCGAACACCGGTTTAAAGCGTTCGAGAGACTGAATCATATAGGGAGCAGAAAACAAAATAGTTGGCATTAGTTAGCACCGCAAATGAGTTGATAAACCAAGGCGTAATTATATGGGGCTGGATAAACTGATCCTCTTTTTAATTGGCCGCATAAAAAATATCGTGCTTGTTCATCAGAGCGAATAATTGAAGCAGCATGTCTCGCATCTTTAATCCGGCTTAATGCAGCATATGCTTCCAATGAAGGCATCCATTCGGAGACATCGTCGAGAGTTAAACCTTTATTGGCGGCTTCATCGGCCAGTTGCGCTACTAATTGCCAGTTGCCCTGCTGTCGCGCTAAATCCATTTTCTGATAATAGTAGCACCATTCGCGAGGGTGTTCACCAGCCAAAAATTTGGGAAGCGCAACAGGCTTAGCCGATGTATCAATAAAGCCGATTTGAGAATAGGAGGCTACATCAGTTACCAGGGAATCATCAACAAACCCCGGTAATTCAATTTGGCGTCCGTCCAGCACATGGAGGCAAGACTGAGAACTCGGATAAACAACAATCAGAGGGCTTTTGTAATTATCATCAACCAGATTGCTTCGGTCATAATGTTGCTGATCTTTTTGAGCTTGGATGTTAACAGCTGTGGCGGCATTCAAAACCTCTCCTCCAATCTGGAGGCTTTGCCGAGGGTAATAAATCATATTTGCGGGACCATAGATTTCGTAGCCTTCGGCATAGGCGGCTTGGGGCATCACGGCAAACAACAATGTGCCGGGTTTTAGATTCGGCGCACGCCAGACCATCTGCTGCCACATATCTCGTTCCGACATCCAAAAATCACGATACCCCGCCGCGCTAAAATAATGAACCATTACACTCATGCCAATTAGAATTAGCAATAAAACCTGGCGGGCCGATCCATGAAAAAACTGGAAAATGAGACCACCAATTACCATTGCTGCCCCCATCGAAGCCCCCAAGGTGTAACGATCCCACTGACCAGAAAACTGTACGTTGCGTCCCGCTATAATTATTGGCAACAGAGCGAAGATAACGATAATGAATCCCATCCAAACAAAGTGAAGATCATGACCTGCTTGCAACGCGTCGGTGGCGGTATCTTTTTCAGGCGGAACTCTCCTAAAAAAAAGAAAGGCGAAAATTACCGTCAATAAGCCCAATCCCACGCCAGCGATAAAATCTCGGTAATCGCTTGCAACCGTAAACTGGTAGAAAGGTACGACCCATGCAAAAAATGTGGTCGCAATGATGCCTTTCAAGGTTTCGATAATCACCGAAAGAACCGAATGTTGAGGGAAAGTGCTATATTTATTTATTAACAAACCCACATTTGTTGCATGGCGAGTGCTCTGGAAGATAAAGAGGCGCCATACCAAAAAACTGCTTCCAATGATCAAGTACACCAAATCAGATTTAAGCGCCCTCCAAAAAACAGTTTTTACATTCAACTTTTCCTGCCGCCAAATAAAATACCCTAGTAGACCCAAACGAACCACTTCCATCCCAATCATGGATTCAAAGATACCAAGATATAAAAGAATAAGCA
>PMLN01000086.1 GCA_003158885.1 Anaerolineae bacterium | reverse complement strand
CTTAAGTTAGCGCCTATGGGAGGCTGGGAGGGGGCGTCCTGCGTAACATCAGTCATTAATTTTCTACGATTTTTTCATGGCATTCGCAAATTGGCGTAATTCTCGTTAAAGGTTCCTGACTTTGGTATAGCCGCGTCTAAATATCAACTGCCAGGCAGGTCAAGGTCTGCTCCACACCGGGGATGGGCTGGATCATCGCAGCGGTGATATTGCCCAAGGCAGTCACATCCGTGGTCTCGACTACGGCGACCGCGTCATAAGGACCGAAGGTCATGTGCGCCTCGACGATGCCTTCCACCTTGCGCAGACTCTTGATCACATCCTTGACATCACCGGCATGAATCTTGATCAATACATAAGCTTTCATTTCTGCTCCTTTTTGATAATCAAACAGGACGTTGACGAAGCCCCCAAGCGATTAACCCCGCCGCCAGCAGGGCAACTAGAATGATCCCACCGACAACCACGGCTCCATTACGGTTTTGAACGGGTGCGACCGGGACCGGCGTGGCCGTACCGGTCGCAATAGGTGTAACGACTTCAAGCGTCGGCAAGGGAGTGAATGTGGAAAGATCGCGGGTCGGCTTGGCAGTCGGCGAAACGGGTGTGGGCGTGCCAACGCGGGCAACCAATAATTTCTGGTTCGGATAAATTACATCCGAAGTTAAACTATTCAAGGATTTGATGTCATTGATCTTCACCTTGTAGGCGATGGCGATCTGCCATAAGGCCTGTCCCGGCTGGACCACATGATAGATATTCCCGGCCTGGTCAGGCGTGCTGACGATCGCTGCGGCAATCGTTGGTACCAATGACGAACCGGTGGCACCTCCCGCAGAGGGCGTATAGGAAGTTGTCGAACCGCCGGAAAGGCCGCAGTCAATCACATAATAATAAAAGCCGCCCGCCTGGGCTATGCCTGCGCCAATATCCTGCAAGTTGGGAGAAAGCATGGTATTCAAGTGCGGCGCATCGCCCTGCCAGTCTCCCACCACCTGCTGCGGAGTGAGATTCGGATCGCCTTCGATATTCTCGGAAAAAAAACCGCCCAGCGAGAGATCGCCGGCAACAGAATAGCCGGCAGCCAGGGCGCGCTGAAATGGGCGGGAACCATCCGGCCCGTAATGGGTCACTGTGCCGGTGGATGCCATATAGTTGGCCTGAGTCTGCGCAGTCCCCATCAAGATCGAATTGGCGCCATAGGCGGATAAACCATGTGAAGCGCGCAAAGCGTTCACTGCAGCGATCACATCGTAAGCCGTATAGGCCGCAGGCAATTCCAGGCCGCGGGCAGAAGCCTCCCAATTCGATGAAAATCCAAGAATGAGGAGCGCGAGGAACCCGATGAAAATCCGAATCCAATTTCGGTGCATGAAAAATCTCCAAAAAGATTATAACCTGCTCCGGCATCCCCATTATGGTCTTACCAAAGTTGCTTGGCGGATCGGATGTTTTGGAACGCGCCTGCCACACATGGGTTGGCAGAACCGCATTTAACCGTGGTTGAATTTTTTGCCACACTTGTACGTACACCAAGTGCAGGCAGATTGCCACAGATTTTCACGGATTNNAATCCGTGAAATCTGTGGCCGGTTTTAAAGAAGAATGGAAATCACCCCGGAGCCAAATCCTCCGGGGTGATCTTTTATCGTTTACTTTCCGTCAACCAACGCCTCCCTCAACAATTCGATGGGATGCCTGGGCAGCACACCCAGCCCTTGAACAATTTGCATACGGCAAGCCGCGCCGGTTGACGAAACGATCCACGAACCCGAGCCAGCCCCGGCAGCCCGAAGCGCGGGAAAAAGCTTTAACTCAGCCACCTTGAGGGAAAGATCGTAATGCTCCGCCTCATAGCCAAACGTACCCGCCATCCCGCAACAGCCGGTATCGAGCAGATCCACCTCATACCCACAACTGCGTAGCGCCGCAAGGGTGGCATCCACGCCGATGGGAAGCCCATCGGCAGATAAGCCCTCCGCGCGCTGGTGGCAATGAGGCTGGAATTTTACTTTAGGCAGGCTCGTACTCACGCCCTGTGAACGAAGGGATTTAAATGCCTCGGATCGGATAAGAAACTCCTCCATTAACCAGGCCTTCCCCACGCGGCGGGAAATTTCATCGGCGCGTCCCGGAAGCAAATCCAAATAATCGTGCTTGAATGAATAAATCTCAGGCGGCTCGAGGCCGAGGATGGGCAGGGAACAATGCGGGTCAATCTCATTCAGGGCATCCAGGACTTCGGCCGCGTGGCGGCGGGCAGCACCCAAAAAACCTTTCGAGATCAAGGCCGCGCCGGCGCTGACCACCGGGGACACACAGACATCAAACCCCAGCAAATCCAGGATATCAAAGGCGCATTGCTCGACCTGCGGTTCGACATAACGCGCATAAGGATCGGCGAGAAAGATTACTTTCCGACGCCCGCCTTTTTGTAACGGCGATGCCCGCTTACGCGTGAATTTTGGAAAAGGCCGCTGCGGTGTAATTTCCATGAGGCGAGCGATTACGGATTTTATTAAAGGGTTGGCTGTTAAGAAATTGGTCAAGGGTGCAAAGGCGGCGAACCAGCGGGCCGCAATATGAAAATATCCAAAGACATAATCACGCAGCGGCCGGCGATGAGTTTTGCGGTAGCGATATTCAAACTCGGACTTAAGCCTGGCCATATCCACGCCGCTCGGACATTCGGACGTACAACCCTTGCACGCCAGGCACAGATCAAGAGCCTCATGGACGGATTCTTCAAGCGCTGAGTTATTCGAGGGGCGATATTCGGCATTCGATAGTCGATATTCGATAGCCGGCTGCGTAATCAGCGCCCGCAATAAATTTGCCCTTCCGCGCGTTGAATGCTTCTCATCGCGCGTGGCTTGAAAAGAAGGGCACATCACACCGCTTGTCTTTCGACAAACGCCCTGTCCGTTGCACTGTTCGATGGCGCCGGATAAACCGTTATGGCGGCTGAAATCGAAGGTTGGAGTCCAGGCGTAGGTTTGATAGTCGAGGCCATAACGCAGGTGCGAATCCATGGGCGGCGCGTCGAACATCTTGCCGGGGTTTAGCAAATCGAATGGATCGGCGGCGCGCTTGAGCGCCCGCATCGCAGCGATCACTTCCTCGCCATAGGTCTGCTTGAGCCATTCGCCGCGCACAATCCCATCGCCATGCTCGGAAGCCATCGAGCCGCCAAGTCGCAATGTCAGAGCCAGGGTTTGCTCCGCAATCGAACGCAAAGTGCGCAGGCCTTCACTTATCTTCAAATCCAGGATGGGCCGGATATGCAGGCAGCCGGCAGAAGCGTGCGCATAAATCCCGCCTTCGGTTTTGTGCGCCGATAAGATCCGCTCGATCGCGCGCACGAATTCACCCAGCCGCTCCACCGGAATGGCGCAATCCTCGATGAAGGCTACCGGCCGCGCCGACTGCGGACGCGAATCGAGAATCCCCAACCCAACCTTGCGGACATTCCAAACACGCGCCTGATCCTCAGTCGATTCCGCAATGATGACCTCCCTGCCTAATTTCTTCACCGCATCTTTCAAGGCGGCAGGCTCATCACCGCTAAATTCAATCACCAGCAGCGCGGCCGGATCGCCGGTCATCCAGCCCATCTGCGAGGCATAGGCCGGGATCGTGCGCGCCAAGCGCAGGATCAATTGAGGGATCAATTCAATGGCGCTGGGGTCATGCTCGAGCAAGCCCGGCACGGCCTCACAAGCCTCAACGATGCTGTTGTAGGAGAGAATCCCCAAAATCGTGTGCGGGGGCTTTGGCACAAGCTTTAAAGTCGCGCCGCGAATGACCGCAAGCGTGCCTTCGCTGCCTGCCAGAAGATGCGCCAGGTTAAATTCTGCTGGGGGAAGATTGGCGGGGTACGAATCACCCGTCCAGCGCGGAGGCTGTGAAGGCGACCAGGGCAATAAATAATTCAAACGATAGCCCGCAGAATTCCGCCATGACTTGGGATAGTTTTGTTGGATGGCTTGTGCGTACTTACCGCGGATCTCGAATGCAGTAGAAATGATATTGAAGATTCGGGAATCGGGAGTCTGGAATCGGGAGGCGGGAGGCGGGAAATGGGAGGTGGAATCATCAAAGGTTGCCAGCGAGCCATCGGAGAGGATCACATCGGCGGAAAGCAAGTGGTCCGCAGTCATGCCGTACAAAATGGAATGAGCGCCGGTGGCATTATTGCCGATCACGCCGCCCAGCGTGGCGCGTTCGGCGGAAGCCGGGTCCGGGCCAAAGGTCAGTCCGTACCTGGCGGCAGCGCGGTTGAGGCTGGCAAGCACCACGCCCGGCTCCACTCTGGCAGTGCGGGTCTCTGGGTCGATTTCCAAGATCTTGTCGAGGTAACGCTAGCAATCCAGGATCAAGGCCTGGCCGATGGCCTTGCCGGCCAGCGATGATCCCGAGCCGCGCGGCAGGACCGGCACCTTGTACTTCGCAGCCAGCTCGACGGCAGCGATCAGGTCTTCCTGGGTGCGGGGCAGCGCCACGCCCAAGGGCTCGATCTGGTAGATGGATGCGTCGGTGCTGTACAGCGCGCGCGCCGCAGCATCATCCCGGATCTCTCCGGTAAAATGTTTCCGTAATTCAGCAATGAAATCCGGCTGCAGGGACATGGCCTGATTGTATCGCAAAGTAGGGGCGCG
>PMLN01000018.1:3476-3970 GCA_003158885.1 Anaerolineae bacterium | reverse complement strand
AAGCCGAACCGCTGCTCAGTCCGACTTGATCCACGTCCGCACTATATTTATCAATTACAGCGATGCCCCCATCGTCTGGAATGTCCCCGCTGAAAGTGACATCAGCAGGCACATCGTCTATATGGTCGTATCCACCATAATTTGCTAATAGGAAATGACCGCCGGGGAATATGTCAAAACCGTCCGGGAAAGTGTATAAATCGCTTTCCTTCCCACTATTATCCGACACTCGAATCTTCCAGCCATCGAAGATTATCCTGCTGGTACTCGTGTTGAAAAGACTTATAAACTCATCGGACGAGCCATTAATTCCACTAAATTGAATTTGATTGATAACCACACCTGAGCCGGCCGGTAGCACTTGCGGCGAGGCCTGTACAGACACAAGGGTTGATGCAAAAACACCGGCCGATAAACCTGCCAGCAATGTGACGACCAAAACCGTCCGGATCAGCATTTTCGAGCGTTGCATCCATCCGATTTTAGCAGAGAAA
>PMLN01000018.1:1278-3438 GCA_003158885.1 Anaerolineae bacterium | reverse complement strand
TCAACATCCACAAACTCTGGCACGCAAACCACATTGATGCCATCGTTCTTCAGGTAGCCGGTTGCCAGCACCAAAGCCTTAACGGCCTGATTTACTGCGCTGGCTCCGATCGCCTGCACTTCGGCATGTTTGTGTTCGCGGATGACCCCTGCAATTGCCCCAGCTACAGCGGATGTGCGCGAGTTGGCGGAAACTTTGATTATGTCCATGTGTGCCTCCCACGAGTGAAATAGGGGCTTGTCCTAAAAAGATTGTACTGGATTTGGTGATTAGATTCAAGCAGTAATTAAATAGGATATGTATATCGTAATCTTAGTAGGCCCTGTGGATACTGTGGATAAAACAATTACACCCCATAGGTTGGATTGCCTGTATCTTTTGGAAGCACATTTGGCGCTTTTACACCGCCCCGACTTTTCATCCCTGTGGACAAGCAGGTGATATTTTTCGGGGCTGTTTTTCAAGTGCAGGATTGGAATCCATAGGTTGGATAGGCTGCAAGGTACTGCCCAAATATGGGGGTATGGTTTTGGGTGGTTTCCGCAAATTGTAGCGAAAAACCGGGCTACTCTCCACAGTGAATGCCTGTTATCCACAGTTTGCCCCGTCTTATCCACAGTTTGGACTTCTTCGACGGAACTTGTCTACCCCAAATGTGGTACTAAACCGCTGTGGATGTCTCCAGGCCGTTATCGGATGCTATTTCATCGAACCTGACCTCGATTTCGTCTAAATAATGATCCAGATCGGAAACGCGCTGCTCAAAGCCCTTACCCAGCAATCCTAATTGCTCACAAGCGGTATGCCAGGGCTGAATTTGATCGTTTCCCAATGCGTTGGCGGACAATGTCCATGGATGGATCAGCGGCCAAAGGGATGCCAACGGGGATTCACCAGCCAGCAGGGCTTCGATGGCTTTTTCATAGTAATTCAATCTTGCGGAATGAATGTGCAGATCGACTTTGGGGTTCTCAGATGCCGCGAGAAAAGCAGTTTTCCAATCTGGGAGCCAGTTTGAAATTACGGTTGCATTGCCGATGTTGACGGCTCCCAGCAAATTGAATAGGGTTGCCGTAAAGTCTGGGCGTTCTGCGGCTTGGGCGCGGGCAGGAAATTCAAGCAGGAAGCGGCGCTCGGCGAGTGGACCGCCGTTCAATTCGGCGATGGCATTCGCGGCGTGATAGACCGCCTGCAAAAATTGTTTGACTTGCACCGCTCCCGCTTTGTCTGCGCGGATGTCGCTTAGATCGATCCAGCCTTTGCGCGCCTCTGCCAGCAATTTCCGGCAGCGCGTTAAGACCAGGGCCGGCGCACGGAATTCAAAACCGGCTCGCAGACCGGCTTGGACAAACTCAAAAAATTTTTCGCGCTGATATAACAACAGCGGGTCGTACATTTCACAACCCAGTATCGGGTCGGTGCGCAGTTCGCGGGGCGATTTGAAATCATCCTTCGAGCGATGGAGGATATCGAGGTGAAAATCAGGTGTGAGTTTGACGATTTCACGCACAACGCCGGGCCGTTGGCTGTGGACGAAAACCAGGTCAATATCTGCGGTGCCGCCGAAGATTGGATCCGCATCCGAGACGAGCGAGCCGGTCAAATAGGCAGCCACGATGTCGCGGTCATTAAAGGCCCGTTCCTGGGAATTTTCCTTGGCGATGCGGATAAGTGATTCACGTGTGATGCGCATGTTTCCTCATGGAGTTAGTGGGATGATTTCTCGTTCAAGGGCAGGCCCGGTTGAAATGGACTTAACCGCAACGTCTCACGGATGCGGTTCTCGATCCATTTGAGATGCCCGGCGTTTTGTACAATGTTCAAGGGATTGGTATCTATTTTAAGCACGGATGTGCCCTCGGATGATTTGTTGAAGAAATCCTCGTAGGTGCGATTGAGCCGGTTGATATAGTCGCGTTCCATGTTGCGCTCATAAGAACGATCCCGTAATGCAATGCGCTGCATCAGCACATCGGTATCGGCGCGCAGATAAACGATGAGATCGGGCTTGGGGATTTTTTCGCCAAGCGCCTCGTGAACTTTATAATACATATCGAGTTCGTCGCCCTTGAGATTGATGCGCGCAAAGAGCGAATCCTTGGCAAACGTGTAATCAGCAATCAACGACTTGCCCGCCGCTAAAAGTCCGGGAACGGTGCG
>PMLN01000018.1:0-1216 GCA_003158885.1 Anaerolineae bacterium | reverse complement strand
CCCACACCGATCACCCCTTCGATGGCAACGTACATTGTCAACTCCGGTATGGTTTTGCAGTACCGAACCATAATGGGATGCTCCAAGCATACCACGAAATGTCCGCCCCCTTACGATATAAGTGATCGTTTCAAGATTGGTAATTTGGTCGGCGAACCACTATATTTGGTGGTGAAGTGCCCTCTCATTACCCCACCTGTGGCGGTTGGGAAATGAGTTTACCAACTTTGGAACAATCACCGATATAATTTACTGCATGGCTCGCATTGCAATCGTACCGGCGGTGGATGGAATGGGCGGCATGACTTCGTTCCGTCTTAAATTCGAGGCGGGGCTTAAGCAGCGCGGCATCGCTGTGACCCACAGTGCGGATGATGCGGCCGAATCCGTTTTGGTCATTGCCGGAACTCGCCGCCTGTTCCCGTTATGGAGGGCAAAACAACGCGGCGTACGTGTGGTCCAGCGCCTGGATGGGATCAACTGGGTGCATCGTAAAAAGAAGACCGGCCTCAAGCACTTTCTGCGCGCCGAATACGGTAATTTGATCCTGTCATTCATTCGTTCCAGGATCGCTACCCATATTTTGTATCAAAGTGAATTCTCCCATCGCTGGTGGGAGGATTGGTACGGCAAGCCGGATGTCCCTTTTCATGTGGTGCACAACGGCGTGAATTTAACGATTTACCATCCGGATGGCGCCAGTGATCTTCCGAAGAATAAATTTCGCATATTGATCGTTGAAGGCAACCTCGGCGGCGGGTACGATATGGGATTGGAGAATGCCGTTCAATTAACGGAGGTGCTTGCCAAACAACATCATCTGCCGGTTGAACTGATGGTGGTGGGAAAAATTTCCGATGAACATAAAGCCGCTGTTCAGGCTCGCTCCCAGGTATCTATTCAGTGGGCCGGCGCAGTGCCGCGTGAACGGATCCCACAAATAGACCGCTCTGCCCATTTGCTTTTCTCCGCCGATATCAATGCTGCCTGCCCCAATTCGGTCATCGAGGCCATGTCTTGCGGGCTTCCGGTGGTTGGCTTCGATACAGGAGCGTTGAAGGAACTCGTGGTCGGAGACTCGGGCCGCGTCGTTGATTATGGGGGGAATGTATGGAACTTGGATCATCCGGATATCGCCGCGCTCGCCCGGTCGGCGATGGAAATTTTGAATGATCAACCCCGCTTTCGTCAGGCCGCGCGGGCGCAGGCGGAAAAG
>PMLN01000177.1 GCA_003158885.1 Anaerolineae bacterium | reverse complement strand
AACTCTTTGCGAAGATCAAGTTTGGTCATGCTGCCCTCCTGTTTTATTATACGTCTGATTCAATCTTCCTCACCGCGCTGGATCACCTTGTCGCCATACTTTTCCTTGAGCGCATCCACCGCCTCCTGCAAACGCCGTGACTTCTCTGACCCGGCATCCCACAAGGATAATTGGCGGACTGGCGGACCGAGTCCGCTCACACCGACGCCGATCAATCGCACTGCCTGTCCGGGCTTTCGAACGGATCTCATTAAATTGAGCGCGATCTTCTGTATATCCTCCCCCTGGTCGGTCGGTTGCGATAACGTGGTCTGCCGTGTCAATGTAGTAAAATCCGGCCAGCGCATCTTCAATTTGATGGTTGTCCCGGCCAGGTTATTTTTTCGCAACTGCCGCGCAACTTCGGCGGCCTGTTCCCNNTTCCTGGCTGATGGATTTGGTTTCCCGTTCCGTGGTGATGGGGCGCTCATCCATGCCCCTGGCATGGAGTGATAGCTCGCGGCCGTTCTCACCGAACAAGCGTGTCATTTCGGCTTCCGGCCATTTGGCAATATCGCCGATCGTATGGATCCCCAACTCGTTCAAGCGCGCCGAGGTCTTCGGCCCCACACCCCACAGCATCTCGGCGGGCAGGGGACTCAGAAAGGCGGCTTCTTCCCCCATCGGGACGATCGTTAATGCCATGGGCGGGTCTCCGCCTTTGGCGGCTTTCTTCCCGACCTCGGTGGCAATCTTCGCCACCAGTTTGTTGGACGCGATCCCAATCGAGCAGGGCAGGCCCAGTTCATCGCGAATGCGCGCCTGGAGTCCGCGCCCGGTGCGTTCAGGAGATTCCTTGATATCCGATATATCGAGAAAAGCCTCGTCAATCGAGATTTGTTCCAGAAGCGGGGTCAATTGTTCAAGCCGTTCCATGACTTGTTGTGAGCTTTCGCTGTAGACCCGGTGCCTCGAGGACAGAATGATCAACTGCGGGCAAAGCCGCAAGGCGCGCACCATCGGCATGGCTGATCTGACACCCAGCTTGCGGGCGGGATAGGAACAGGAGGCCACCACGCCGCGCTCCTCCGGCCTGCCTCCGACTGCAAAGGCTTTACCGCGCAGGGCTGGATCCCGCGTTTCCTCAACCGCACAGAAGAAGGCGTCCAGGTCGAGATGGAGAATGATGCGAGGCATAACCCAATTATATGGAAAATGGCCTGAATATGCACACCGAGAATGGGACAAATCGGCTGCTCAAATGGTCAAGATAAGTATTGAATAATCGCTCGAGTAAAGTTATACTTGGGACGGGTCGTTAATGGGAACTTTGCTGCAATTATTTTGTCATTTCCCTAGGACCGCTCAGGAGGCTCTTATGAAACACCGCTTGACTCTGACTTCACTGATGCTGTTGGTGGCGTTGGTCTTCTCCTTCATGCCTGTGAATGGGTTGTCGCTCGAACGCGCTGCCGCAACCTCATCGTGTAACTGGTCCCAGTTCGTCACGGATGTAACCATCCCTGATGGCACGTACCTCGCTCCCGGCACAACCTTTACCAAAACGTGGCGGCTGAAAAACATCGGCAACTGCACATGGACCACCTCCTATGCCCTGGTGTTTGCCTCGGGCAGTGCGCTGGGCGCGCCTGCGGCTGTAAATTTTCCTTCCAATGTCGCGCCGGGACAAACGGTTGATCTTTCCATACAGTTGACCGCGCCGGGTACTCCCGGCCAGTATATCGGTTATTGGAAACTGCGCGACGGCTCGGGAAATATTTTTGGCATCGGCTTTAATGCGGATAAATCATTTTGGGTCGAGATCAATGTTTCAACGGCCTCGAACGTCGGTTATGACTTTGCCGCCAATGCCTGCCAGGCTGCGTGGTCTACTGGGGATGGGAGCTTGCCTTGTCCCGGCACCGATGGCTCTCCCAGTGGTTTCGTTCTGAAAGTGAACAATCCTCAGTTGGAAGACGGTTCGACCAGGAACGGCCCGGGATTGATTACGTTCCCGGAGAATGTGTATAACGGTGAAATCCAGGGCGTCTATCCTGCCTTCCTCGTTCAATCTGGCGATCACTTCCAAAGCGTGGTGAACTGTGCCTACGGCGCCACGGGTTGCTCGGTGACATTCAGGCTCGATTATCAGATTGGCAACGGGCCGGTCTACACGTTTTGGTCGTTCCGTGAAAAATATGAAGGCTTGTATTACCAGGCCAACATTGATTTGAGTCCTCTGGCCGGGCAAAATGTTAAATTCATTCTCACGGTACTGGCGTTCGGTCCCGCTAACGGTGACCGAGCCCTCTGGGCGAATCCCGCTATTGTGCGCAATGGCGTTGGCCCCATCGTAACCCCCACACCGGTTACCACAACTGTTACTCCAGTTCCTGCCGCTTGCAACCGCGCCCAGTTCATCGCGGATGTCACCATTCCCGATGGCACTCTGATCAATGCCGGCACGGCCTTCTCCAAGACTTGGCGACTTAAGAATGTGGGCACCTGTATTTGGACTACATCCTATGCCTTGATCTTTGATACCGGCGATCAAATGGGTGGACCGGGCTTGAGCAACCTGCCGCAATCGGTTGCGCCCGGCCAAACCACCGATTTGACCATCTCGCTGACCGCGCCAAGTACCGCCGGTTCATACCGAGGTTATTGGAAATTCAAGGATAATAATGGCATCCCATTCGGACTTGGGTGGGCTGGCACCAAATCATGGTGGGTGGATATAACTGTTGCTGGCACCCCTATCATTCCCACGCCCGGGCCGACCTACACACCGGGGCCAAGCCCCACGCCTTCCGCCGGCATGGTATATGATTTCGCCGCCAATGCCTGTTCGGGAACCTGGTTCTCGGGTGCGGGTGCGCTTCCTTGTCCCGGTACGGATAGTGATCCAAAGGGCTTTGTTTTGAAAGTGACGGCCCCCACTTTGGAAAATGGAACCGTTGATCCGCGGTTGGGTTTGGTGACTTACCCGCAAATTATTTATAACGGGTACATTCAAGGATTTTATCCGGCCTATGTGGTCAAATCTGGCGACCGCTTCCGCTCGATTGTCAACTGCTCCTACAATCAACCCTCCTGCTATGTCGTCTTCCGTTTGGATTACCAGACTGGAAACAATCAGATCCAAACCCTTTGGGCTTTTACCGAAAAATATGATGGCTTGTACGGTCAGGCGGATGTGGATTTAAGTTCGTTGGTCGGTCAGAACGTCAAGTTCATTCTGACGGTCCTCTCTGCTGGTTCTCCGATCGGTGACCGCGCCCTGTGGGTCGCGCCCATGATCTATAATGCCTCGGGTGTTTCCTCTGGGCCTACGCCTCAACCCGGTGCCACGACTGTGGCTTATGTCAATACGAAATATAAATTTACGTTCAATGTTCCGGCTCAAGGGCAGATCAGCAATCAGACCGATAATTCCGCCCATATTACCCTGCCGTTTACGCCCGGTACCAACTTGGGCGAGAAATATTTGGATGTATTGGTGACTGAGAACGCGACGACCTGTTCCAGTCCTTTGACACAGGGCTATGCGCCGGGTTCTTTCCAGTCCCAGCAGGTGAGCATCAACGGGCAGACTTTTACTAAAGAAAGCGGCTCGGATGCCGGTGCGGGAAATATTCACGATTGGACCGCCTATTCGATCCTTAAAGGCACAACGTGCATCAACCTCAGCTTTGTCCTGCATTCGACCAATCCGGGCAACTATTCCACGCCGCCGCCGGCCTTCAACTCGGCGGCCGAGTCGTCCGTCTTCTCGGTTATTATGTCCTCGTTTGCGTTTACCCAGTAGGCTTCGCTGAAATGCAAAGCGGCTGTCAAGTGAAATTGACGGCCGCTTTTTTCTTAATTCATCATGTGACGCACCGTCCCGCAGGTTTTGGGAAAAACCTGCTTGAATTACGGCAACCTTCGGGACGTTTTGTGTAGGGTGAGTTAATTCCTCTGTTTTTTTACTTTTCTCTTCTTCCCTTTGTCACAATTCGGATCGGGGTTCCAACAAATCCATACTCGTCCCTGATGCGATTTTCGAGAAAGCGCATGTAACTAAAATGCATCAGCTTCGGATCATTGACGTAAATCATGAACGTAGGCGGTTCGGAACGGACTTGGGTGCCGTAGAGTATTTTAAGTTGCCGTCCTGCATGTGTGGGAGCGGATTGGGCATCCTGTGCCTCGATCAGAATTTTGTTGATCTTGGATGTGCTCAAGCGCGCCAGGCGTTCCTCCTGAACGCGCAGGGCCAGCGGCATTACGTCGTTCACGCGCTGGCCGGTCTTGGCGGAGATGAATAGCAAAGGTACATAATCCATGAAGTTCAGATCGGAGCGGATCTGGCGCGTGAATTGCTCCATGGTTTCGTTGTCTTTCTCGACCGCATCCCATTTGTTGACCAGCACGACGCACGATTTCCATTCATCGAGAATAAAGCCCGCGATGTGAGCGTCCTGCGCAGTGATGCCGGTGGTTGCGTCGATCATCAACAGCACAACATCCGCGCGCTCGATGGCTTTGAAGGAGCGCAGAACGCTGTATTGTTCCACACCGTGTTCGATCTTGCCTCGGCGGCGGATGCCGGCCGTATCGATCAGCGTCAGCGTCAGGCCTTCATATTGGATTTGAGTATCCACCGCGTCGCGTGTCGTCCCCGGGATCGGGCTGACGATCGCGCGTTCCTTGCCGGCCAGTTTATTGAGCAGGCTCGACTTCCCGGCATTCGGTTTTCCAACGATGGCGATCTTGATGGTTTCGTCTTCTTCCGGCTCGGCTTCGGGGAAACTCGCAACGAGCAGGTCGAGCAGATCGCCGGTATCCGTGCCGTGCAATGCGGAGATGGCATGTGGCTCGCCCAGTCCCAGTTCATAGAATTCGCCGGCCGCATCGCGTCGTTCAAGGTTCTCACATTTGTTGACGACTACCAGGATGGGAGGCCGGAAACTTCCATCCGGATTCTTTTTTTGATGGCGCCGCAGGATTTCAGCCACCTCGCGATCCGGCGGTGTGACGCCTGCTTCGCCGTCCGTGATGAATAAAATGGCGTCCGCATCCTGGGCGGCGATCAGCGCCTGGAATTTGATCTCCTCGATGAAATCCGCAGAACCGATGGAGAGTGGGGCCTTGCCCCCGTGCGTTGGATCAATGCCTCCGGTATCGATCACGCCGAAGGCCCGCCCATTCCACTCGGACTCCGCATACAGGCGGTCGCGCGTGGTGCCGGGCGTGTCATCCACAATGGCGAGGCGCTCGCCGACGAGACGGTTGAAGAGGGTGCTTTTGCCCACATTGGGGCGGCCGACCAGAGCAACAATGGGTTTAGACATAATACCTTTTTACCACGAAGAACGCCGGATGTAAAACGCAATATACAAAAAGTTTTTGCTTTTGCGCCCTTAATGCACGGGCGTTGGGCTTGGATTGGAAGTGAGGATCACCTCCACGGTTTCGGGCAGGATTGATTCGACCTGCAGGTTGGAAATCAATATTTGGACGGTCGGTGTTAATTGGTGTGTGCCTTCGCCCAGGCCTGTGACATCCACGGTGATGCGGACATCCTGATGTGTTAATGTATTGAGCAGCGGCAGCGGTCCCGAAATAATGACATCCACGGTGGTAGGTGAAATTTGTGCGCTCATGTTGCCTGGCAGGCCGGTTATCTCCACTTGTTCCCCTGATAACGTCAGGCTGCTTTCAATTGCTGAGATGTCGGCTTGGATTGTAACGTTCGGATCGCCGATCACGGAAACGCCTGAGGGCAAATTCAAGCCGAGATGGGTGTTGATATTGCTGTTCACATTGTGCAGATCGAGCGGCTGTGTTTCGACCGCGCCGGGCAGCGAATTTACCAGTTCGGGGTCCGATGAATAAACGGTTACCACCGGAGGCGAGACTGTAATGTTATTCAAACGATACCCGTCAGAAACTTGTCCGCGCACCACCACTTTGACGGCCATATCGCGGAAGCCGCTCTCCTGATTGATGGGTAAGGTGACGCGGGCGGTTTCCGGCTGGAGGTTGATTCCGTTTACAACTCGGCCCGCCTCATCGGTTGCGATGATGGGAACGGATGCGGAAATCCCTTCACGCGCTCCATCCAAATTGACCGACACGTTAACTTGCTTCACGCGCGAGACCAGCGATTTGGCTCCGCGCACCACGACCTGTTCCGCATCCACTGCCGGGCTTCCTGCCTGGTAGCCAACCGCGGGCTTTCCCGTGACATCCAACTTGAGCGGAAATGTTTGTGTGACCAGCGGTTCCAGGGTCACGCTGATGGAAGCCGGATTGACCTTCATAGTTTGTACCGGACGTTCATCCACCTGGATTTGAAGATCCAATTGGTGTTCCCCTTGTTTCTGTCCCGAAAGATCGAGGATTGCACGAACGCTGTCGGGCTTGGCGGTGAGTTGATCCCATACGGAGCGCGGCGCGCGCAGGGTAATTTCGACTTGCTTGGGCATATTCCCCGTCACGATCAACCCTGAATCTTGGCCGACAATTTGAATGTTGATGGGCGCGGGGTAGATGCGAACTTCATCCGGGTCCGAGGAAATGACGGCTGCCAGCCAGACCGCCAGGGCCAGCGCGAGTGCCCATAAAAATAAGCGCAGGTTATCGGCAATGTGGGTAAGCATGTTAGGACTGCTCATCCTTGCGCGGTGCGTGAGACGTTCTGAAGCGTTGCAACCAGCGGGGGATGCCTTCGTGTGCCGCCGGTTGGAAGAAGGCGATCAGGATATTTTCCAGGCGCTCGGGATCAATTCTGCGGATCATGCGTCCCGCATGTGCGATGGAAATGGCGCCGGTNNACGGCGATGGCATCGCTTTCTTCGGAAATGCCGAGAGCCGCCCGGTGGCGGAGTCCCATTTGCCGCTCGGGCGAGCGGTTGAGTATCCCGCTTGAGGAGAGCGGCATCACACAGGCGGCTGCCACCACTTTCGGCCCCGCCAGGATCGCCGCGCCATCGTGCAATGGGGTGTTTGGATAGAAAATTTGCAGCAGCAGTTCGGGTGTGGCTGATGCATCCATCCTTACCCCGCTTTGGATGTATTCATTGAGGTTGTCCAGCCTTTGCAGAATGATCAGCGCGCCGTGCTGCCGGGCGGATAGACGCGCAACGGCGGTAACCACGGTATGTATGGTTTGTTCAAATTTGGGATCGGCTGTTTTGTTGAACGCAATCACCAGGGTTCCGGCGCGGCCGATTCGTTCCAGCGCGCGGCGTATTTCAGGTGCAAAAATCACAGGTACGGCCAGCAATAAAGCCGGCAATGAATTTTGTACCAGCCATGAAAATGCCGGCAGGTTCACCAGGCTGGTGATTAGAACCAGCACGACCACGATCAGGATCACGCCGCGCAATAAGACCATGGCCTGTGTGCCGCGCAGCCAGTACAGCAAGCCGTAGAAAATCAGCGTGACAAGCAGGATGTCAATGACGCTGAGCCAGCTTAACCGCTCAAAAATAAAAAGGATGTTATTTAGAAGTTCGGACACTGTGTTTATCGAAATGATCTGCACAGGATGCGGTTTTCTCGGCCGGAGTTAAATACTCGGGGAAATAAGCATCGGGTGCGCTCTATTCTACCAGGCTGCTGCCTGCGTATATTGTGGACGGCTTGGATGCGGGTGACTCTAAATGGGTCTGAGAACGCGATCCTGTCGGAGCTGTTTGAACAAAAGAAGGTTGCTGCCCTGCGGCATGGATTCGATGGCTGCATCCTGCCAGGCCTGAACTCCCAATGTACTGGGAGTACGCTGTTCGTAACCGAGTTTTTTCCAGACCATGCTCAAGTTGGCCAGTTCGGCCTCTGGAAAGATCAGCGAGACTTCGCACTGTAAATCATGCGAGGCCTGTTCCACTTCGGCCATCAACATTTCCAAACCGATCTGAAGATCGATTCCATTTTCCATGTAAAGGTCGGTGGTGCGGGCAACCAGGTTCTCCACCTGCCAGCCTGCGACGCCTACCATCTGGTCTTGAAGCTGGAGCAGCATGTAAGCTTTATCGCCGAAACTTGCCATGACATTCTCGCCTGACATCTTTTGGCGGCCTTTGCTCAAGTGGTTGATCAGTTGGGCAATCGCCTCGGAATTCTTGGGTTTGCCGCGCAGCACGATAAAATTCCTGGCTTGTTTAATGACTGGCGGCCGTGTGATTTCGGCGGTGGCAGGTGAAATCTGCTTCCAGGCGGTTGTGACTTGTTTCCATAGATCATCGTAGGAGCCGGTGTTGCGGATGACAATGTTGGCTGCCGCGATCTTTTCGCTTTGAGCGGCCTGCGAGCCGATGCGCTGTTGCGCGTCCTGGCGCGTCAAATTGCGTTTGCGGATTAACCGTTCGATCTGGACTTCCTCCGGGGCATACGTTACCCAGATGCTGTCACATTCTTTTTTTAATCCGCTTTCCAATATCTTGATCGCTTCGACCGCCACAATGGGCTGGCTGGCCCGCTTCACTAGGAGGTGTATCGCCTGCACCACCAGTGGGTGAATGGCGGCCTCCAGTTCGGCCAGCGCGGCCGGGTCGCGGAAGATGATGCTTGCCAGTTTACTGCGGTCAATTTCGCCGTGTGGATCGAGGATCCATTTTCCGAATTCATTCACAACAGATTGATAACCTGGTGCACCTTTTGCGATCGCACGGTGGGATAAGGCATCCGCATCGATGGTATAAGCGCCGAGGTGCTCCAGCATCCTGCGGACGACGCTTTTGCCGGTGGCGATGTTGCCGGTCAGGCCGATGATGTATTTTCCTGGTGTGCTGCTCAAAGTCGTTTCTCGAGGAAGACAGGATATTCGGTGGCCGTGTCGGAACACCATGACAGCGGATCGCTGGATAAGGAAATTCGACGGGTCACCTGACAATCCTATTTTACATTAAAAAGAGCCTGT
>PMLN01000077.1 GCA_003158885.1 Anaerolineae bacterium | reverse complement strand
AGTCGCAACTACGAAGTTCCCATTAAAGCCTGTTGAGCAAAAACGCAATCTATGCCCGTGTTGAGTATAGATCGAGGTTATATCCATGAGAGAAAGACACGCGACGGTATCCGTTGCCAATTTAAAACATGGTTATAAGAACATAAGAAAATGAAAGTGATGGGAACTCCCTACGCTAAATTGGCTTATAATTAGTAAAGAGAAAGCGAGGTACGAATGACTGAAAAGACAACCCATAAACCTTTTGAAAGTAAAATTCCCGAGGAGGCGCGCGAGCATTTCAAGGCCGCACGCGCCGAAATGCGCGAGAGCGTCAAGGGCATGCTGCCGCCCGAATTCGTCGAGCACCGCCGCAAGGCGCGCAAGGAGATGTTAATGGCTTTTCGCGGTATGATCGATTCTGCTTTAAAGCATATGGAAGAAAAGGAATAACAAACCATCAATCCACAGATTTCGCAGATTGCACAGATTGAAAAAAGGACTGCGAAATCTGTGGATAAGGTACATCAGCGCCAGGGGGAATGACCGCGCGCAAAAAAGATCGTCCAAATCAAAGCCAATCCTGATAAGCCCCAAAATATATTGCTGAGCAGGATGTCGCCGCCATTGCGAAGGAAGACACCGCTCAACAGAAACACGGCAAAGATCAAGGCGCCTGCCATGCGGTTCACGGCGCCTTCCACATACGAAAGATAGCGATTCACCTGCGGCATGTTGACATTCAATTCGCCGCGCTCCAGGCGGGTCAAAACGCGGCCCGTCTGCGCGGGCAGCGCGATCAACTCCTTAACCAAATCCCCAATCTCATCCAGCCAGACTTCCCAACCGGAGCCGACCTCATCCGCGACCAGTTGCTGGGCGTAGGGAGCAATCCCGTCCCAGACATTGAAGTCCGGATCAAGTCCGGTACACATGCCGGATAGAATGGCAACCGCCCGCCCCAACAGCAAAAGATTATGGGGCAATTGGAACGGCATTTCAAGCATCAGATCGCGGAATTGGTGAGCGAAGCCGCGCATCTCGCGGGGGTCGAGCTTGCGCAGTTCGCTCATGGACATCCCCCAGAATCGTTCGAACAATTGCGTTTCCGCCTGCTCGAGCAATTGGGTATCTGCGCCTGGGAGCAGAACGCCCATGGTTCTGTATGATTTCACCACGCGCTCAGAATCGCGCGTCCCAACCCCGATCAGCAATTCACGCAGTCCAGCGCGCAAATTCTCCGGCACATCGCCCACCATGCCAAAATCAACAAAGGTCAACCGCCAACTTGCCTTTCTTCTTGTCGCGGCCGGGACCGGCGTTACGAACAAGTTACCGGGATGTGGATCGGCATGGAAGAATCCATCCTCAAAGATCTGTTTAAGATACGTATCCAACAAGGCTTTGGCAACTTCGCCACGGTCAATGCCTGCGGCAGTAATGGCATCGTAATCCGTGATCTTGATGGCATACACATTTTCAAGCGTGAGGGCGCGCTGGGTAGTCCGGCTCCATACAACGCGCGGCACATGCACGCGTTTGCTATCCTTGAAATTTTCAGCAAAAGTCTCGGCGTTCCTGCCTTCGGCCAAATAATCTATTTCGCGATGGACGGTTTCCGACAATTCCTCGATCAAAGCCGGAACATTCACCCGTTTTCGAATCGGCTCATAACGCTGAAGCCAGCCCCCGAAACGACGAAGCGCGGAGAAATCCACGTCAATTAACTGGTCAATAAATGGACGCTGGATCTTTACAACCACCTCGCGAAACCCTTCCGCTTCCGGCGCGTCGGCCCGCAAGCGGGCGCGATGAACCTGCCCCAACGAGGCGGCGGCCAATGGCTCCGCTTCGAAGCGCTCAAAGATTTCAGCCAGCGGCGCGCCGAACTCGGCTTCCGCCAATTTACGNNGAAAGGAATTGTCCGACCTTGATCATCACTCCGCCCATGCGGATTGCCATCTCACGAAATTGTTCGGCGATCTTTTTGAAGCGCGTGGAGCGCGTCCGCCGGGTTACCTGCCGAAGGCCGATACGAGGCAAAACGATTTCCCAAAAGATAAAGCCCGCGGTGGTGCGGGCAAAAAAACCCATAATGTAACGATAACGGGCGCGTAAGCGCGATGATTGCATGAATGCCTCCGGCAGGATATTCACCACAGAGAACGCGGAGATTCTTTCCTTATTTTCAGTCTGTGTTCCCGGCGATCTTTGTGGTGAAGGTTCTCTCAAAATTTCAAATGAATTCTACCAAGAAAAGTGTGTAAAATCCTGCCATGCCCTTCGATTATGGCTTTCTCAAGTTCCGAACGAACACCGGTTTTATCCACGAATTTACGCGAATTTTCGCTAATTCAAAATCAAGGTAGCACTACAATCAACCGTGGTGTTCTCCATTACAGCATTTTGTGGGTTTAGGAGGAGATTGCTTCGGGAAAAACGCCCTCGCAACGACATCCTTTGAATTTGTCAATGGACTTTGCAAAGACCATCGCCCTTCGATAGAATTGTTGAAGCAATCATCAAGGAAGCCATGGAACGCGGCGAGTTCAACCAGATGATGGAACGAAAAGCCCCGCGCCGCAAAGGATGATGAAAGCGTTAACGAAACATTTACGTCTCCGGCTTTGACAAATCCCTTTACCCCTGCTATACTATTTATTGTTGAATATTGACTTTCACTGCCTTTGGCAGTTTTGCAAGACGGTACCAAAGTATTGCATGTGTGGCACGAACACGCCCGCGGGAGTCTTCCCTGCCGGGCATTTTTGTATAGCATGAAAGTGAATCTTACCGCCTTTGGCGGATAAAAAACTATTTAAGTCAGTGAGGTAAAACAAACCAAATGAGCAAGCACGGAAAATTGAAAATCATTCCCCTGGGCGGACTCGGGGAAGTCGGCAAGAATATGACCGTCTACGAATTCGATAGAAAAATCCTGATCGTAGATGCGGGAATTATGTTTCCAGAAAACGATATGCTCGGGATAGATTACATCATTCCCGATTACGATTATTTGCGCGGCAAAGGGGACCAAATCCTCGGGATTGTCGTCACGCATGGGCACGAAGACCATATCGGCGCCATCCAGCACGTGTTAAACGACTTTCCTGTGCCGGTTTACGCCACGCCCCTGACCCTGGGGCTGATCGAAGTTAAATTGGCCCGCAACAACGTAGCCGACAAAGGCTTGCTTCACACCGTTGAAGCCGGAAAATCCATTGAGCTTGGGCCGTTCAAGGTCGAGTTCTTTCACATCTCACATTCCATTCCGGATGCCGTCGGGCTGGGCATCACCACGCCAGCCGGCCTCGTCGTTCACATGAGCGATTTCAAATTCGATCTCACGCCTGTGGATGGCTGGCCCACCGATTATGCCAAGCTGACAGAGTTCGCCACGCGCGGGGTGGACTTGCTGCTTTCCGATTCCACCAATTCGGAACGCCCGGGTTGGACGCCCTCCGAAATGGTGATAGGCCCGGCATTCGATAAAGTATTTAGCGAGGCACAAGGACGCGTGATCGTTGCGACCTTTGCATCGCTGATCTCGCGCATCCAGCAGGTGGCGGATGCCGCCGCAAAACACGGACGCAAGATGGCGATTGCCGGTCCAAGCATGGTTGATAATGTCAAGATTGCACGCAAGCTCGGCTATCTGGAAATCCCGGATGAGCTTATGGTGCCGATCGATCAAGCCCTTCACATGCAGGATCACAAGGTGACGATCATGTGCACCGGCTCGCAAGGCGAACCGTCCTCCATCGTTGGACGTTTGTCCACCGGGACGAATCGCCAGTTCGATCTCAAGTCCGGAGATACGGTTGTTTTGTCGTCGCATCCGATTCCCGGAAATGAAGAAACCATCAGCAAGACAATTAACCGGTTACTTCGACGCGGCGCAAACGTAATTTACGATGCCATCGCTCCTGTTCACGTTTCCGGGCACGCGAGCCAGGAAGAGCAAAAATTCCTATTCAACCTGGTTAAACCCAAACACTTCATGCCCATCCATGGCGAACTCCGGCAACTCACGCGTCACGCGGCGCTGGCAATGGAGGTTGGCATACCACAAGAAAATGTGATTGTGGTGGAGAATGGACAGGTGGTTGAACTTTCCGGCGGCAAGATCAAACTCGGCGAACGCATNNATGCGCGAACGGGAAAAACTAGCCCGCAGCGGCATCTTATTCATCGATATCAGCCTGGATAAAACCACCGGACGCTTGCTGCATGAACCGGAGATCATCACACGCGGCTTCGTTTCGCCGGAAGATGCAGAATTGCTCATCCCCGAAGTTCGCAAGCGGGTGGTCGAGATCGTGGACGGCGGCGGGATGAATGATGAAAAAAATATCGTCAGTGCGGTCAAGAGCTACCTGCACGAAGAAACCAAACGCAGGCCGATGATCTTTGTGACCATGAGCAGAGCATAGCAGACTTTCTTTAAATCAAAAACATGACTCACAACGAATTTAATCTTTAAAGCTTTTAGCCACGGATTTCACTGATTACCACGAAAAAAGCCGACCTTTTGACTGGGTCGGCTTTTCATTCAGCTCGTTTCAGGCCAATCCAGGCTGTGTAATTGGAAAACCGTTTATTCCACGACACATCGCTTTTGCCGTCATCCTATTCTTCCTTTCTAAACATCAAAAAAAAGGATAACGGATTCATTACAGGTGCGAGTTTTCACAAATATGTCAGTGTCTATTTCAAATTTGTCAGGATAACAATTTGCTAATTTGACGATCCACTTTCCCCATCGGAAAACCCCCCAATTCCTTTAGTTTCACCCATTTCAGGCCTGCGTTTTTCGATATCAAGACCAATTTACAGCGAAATGGATGGACTGTCACCTTGAAATGAGAGTAAGTGTGGTAGACAACACCCAGCGCCTCCTTACCATGGATTTTCAGCGAATAGCCTGTTCTCAGAACTTTTGATAACCCTTTCGCCGGGTCGCCATCCACGTGCCCATTGGGGAATTCCCACATCCCGCCTAATAAGCCTTCCGAAGGCCGCTTTGCCAGCAAAACGCGTCCGTTTTTCACGATCACCGCCGCAGCAAGAATATAATGCGGTGTTTTCTTCTTCGGCTTCAATACCGGACGTTGATCCTGGATTCCCTTCTGACGGGCTTCACATAATTCCGTGAACGGACAAATTAAACAACGCGGATTCTTCGGAAGGCAAATCGTCGCGCCCAAATCCATTAAAGCCTGATTGTAATTTGACAATGTCACATTAACCCGAGTTGTGGTACAACCGAGCGAATGAGCATGGAGAAAAGAACCTGTTTGATCCCCGCCGATGGGGAGTACCGATTGAAAAGATCAAGGCACTTGGGCCGAAACTGCAAGAGCACTGGCGGCGATTCCAGCAGAGGTTCAAGAGCAAAACGCGTGATACGAGTGAGCATGCGCTGGCCTATATGCAAGGGCAAATGACGATGGAAAGTGAACGGAATTTTGCCGGGATAGCGAACAGCATGGAAAACGCCGATGGTCAAGCGTTGCAGCATTTCATGTCGAATTCGCCCTGGAGTGGGCAAGGGGTATATGAGCAGATTCAAGAAGAGATCCAGGCGAAGCCGGAGCTGCATCCGGGCAGTGTGTTGATTCTGGATGAATACGCCGATGAGAAG
>PMLN01000123.1 GCA_003158885.1 Anaerolineae bacterium | reverse complement strand
TCGGTGACCGGCGCGGCGAAGGCAATTCGTTATTTAATATGAGTTTGGCGTTGTATGGTTTGGGAGAGGAAGAAAAGGCCATACTATTGGCGAAGCAGGCATTTGCGATTTTTGAAGCGATTGAATCGCCGAATGCAAAAAAGGTGCGGGATATTCTCAAACAATGGGGTGGTGGAGAATAAAACAAAGTAAGAAATATGAAGGATGAAGGCAGAATTGGAGCACCTACGCGTATGCTGTCATGCCTTCTGAATTCATCCTCAGCATCCATCCTTTGTGATAGTGGGTGAGGAGCGGTAAACCACTACTAAACCGCCATTTGACAAAAGGCTCATCATTCGATATAATTTCTATTAGATGGAATGATATGAAAACTGAAATAAATCGCTTCTTAGAGACACTTGACCGCTCTCCGCGTACCATTTTGACCTATCGCAACGCCTTGGCACAGTTCGTGAACGCTGTAGGTGACGATGCGGAATTGAATACGGAGACTTATACTAAATTCCTCATCTCTCTCAAAAGTAAGTCCCCCTCTACACAGAGAATTTATACAACCGCCGTCCTGAAGTTCTATGCTTTCAGCAAGGCCGGCAATTGGGCCGAGCTAAAAGAGCTTACGGCGCACTACACGCACAAGCCCGGACGTCGCATTGTTAATTTCAACCGTGAGGCCTTGGAGAAAGTCATCGCCTATTGTGATGCGCTGGACGGCGATTTGCCTGCCTTGCGTGACCGTGCCTTTGTCCTGACCCTGATGGATACCGGCTTGCGCATCTCGGAAGCCTGTGCCATGAAACGCAGCGATCTGGATTGGCTGGAAGGACGCGCCATTATTATCGGCAAAGGCGATAAACAGGCCGTTGTCCGCTTTTCCGAGCGTTCCATGGAAGCTTTGAAAGCATATCTACACGCAAGATCGGTGGTAAACCCCAATTCCCGCATCCCGCTTTCATCCCAGCCTTTGTTTGCCCGGCATGATATCCGCGCCAGCAAGAAAATCCGCCCTATCACGGCTGGTGGTATGTGGAAAGCGATTAAGGATCGCATAACCGAAGCCGGCGTAGACCGCGGCATGGTGCGCCTCCACGATTTTCGGCACTACTTTGTCACCATGACCTATCTTGCTAAAAGGGATTTGAAACTCTCGCAGGAGCTTGCCCGCCACGAGAGCATCTCCACCACCAACCGCTATGCCCATTTTGGCGGTGAAGCCGATAAAGCCTACGATGAAATTTTCAACAAAAGATTGGATGGGAAACCGTAGAGACGTATCATGATACGTCTCTACCATGATACGTCTCTACACCACGACCAATGACCTCATGAACCATTTCTTTACCACGTTGCGGGAACGCAGCCGTGAAACCTTCTCATCGCTGTATGTCCGCAATTACCGTTTGTATTACATCGGACAGATCATCTCCACCTCCGGCACCTTCATGCAAACCGTGGCGCAGGCTTGGCTGGTGCTTAAACTGACCAATTCCGGCACTGCCCTGGGCATCACCAGCGCACTGCAATACGTGCCCATCCTGATTCTGGGACCCTATGGCGGCGTGATTGCCGACCGCATTTCCAAGCGCAAGATCCTCTACTTCACCCAATCCTTATCTGGACTCCTGGCGCTCATCCTGGGCGTGCTGGTCATGACCAATCTCGTACAGGTCTGGATGGTTTATATACTGGCCTTCAGTTTGGGGCTGGTGACTGTGTTCGACAACCCCACCCGCCAGACGTTTTACATGGAATTGGTCGGGCCGGATCATATCAGGAATGCGGTCACGTTGTATTCGACGCTGGTCAACCTGGCACGTATCGTCGGCCCGGCCATTGCCGCGGCGCTGATCGCCGGCTTCGGCCTGGCACCCTGCTTTCTCATCAATGGGATTTCTTATGTGGCCGTGGTCATCATGCTTGGCTTCATGCATGCAGACGAATTGATCGTCTCCCCTCCCCTGCCGCGCGCCAAGGGTCAAATTGTGGAAGGCATCAAGTACATCCTTTCCACGCCCGTGATCGGCGCCACCCTGCTGATGATGGCCGTTGTCGGCACCCTCACCTATGAGTTTCAGGTCAGCCTGCCGCTGATCGCTCAATTTACCTTCAAAGGCGATGCCTCCAGTTACGCCTTATTGACCGCTTCCATGGGCTTCGGCGCGGCTTTCGGTGGGGTTTTCTTTGCCAGCCGCAAAGGTATTCAACCGAACAAAGTGATTACTGCCTCTCTGCTCTTCGGCCTGGCGGTTCTGACAGCGGCCTTCATGCCCACTCTTCTGCTGACAGGTTTGATCCTGGTCTTTGTGGGCATCACTTCGATCAACTTCTCTTCGCTCGGAAACAGCCTCTTGCAATTGGAGAGTTCTCCGCAAATGCGCGGGCGCGTCATGTCGTTCTGGTCCATCGCCTTCCTGGGTTCCACCACCCTCGGCGGGCCGCTGGTCGGATGGTTTGCGGAGGTGGCCGGTGCGCGTTGGGGGCTGGCGATTGGAGGAATCGCGGCGCTGTTCGCGGCTCTCCTGGGAACCTTCACCTTGCGCAGGGTGAAGACGGTCAAGCCGGAGAGTGTTTAGTGGCATGGTTTCTCAAGATCAGAGAACGAACCGCCAAGTTCGCGACCCTCAACCCTTGAAGAACACAAGGGCAGGGAACGAGGGCANNTCCAAGCAAGCACGCAAAGCGTTGTGTCCTTCGTGTTTAGATTTCTATCTGCGCAATCTGCGAAATCTGTGGATAAACCTGGGAAACTATTTCCTGTAGGGCTGATCCGCCTCAGATAAGGTATTCAACAATTCATCCTGCATCGGCTTTGCCACATCGCCCGCTTTGCTATAAAGGTTGTTGAGTTCCTCCGGGTCTTTCGCCAGGTTATATAACTCAAAGAGTTGAATATTGGGAGGATACATGTAATGCGTCAACCGGTAGTCGCCTTTGGTAAGCGAAGCGGTATATTGGGTTAATGGTTCGAACGAGGAATTCTGCTTGGCATCCAGTGCAAAAATGCTCCGGTTGGCATCCCCCACCCCGCCCAGCCCGGGCAATAGGCTTCCTTCAGACCAATTCGGAATTGGGTTGCCTGTTAAATGCGCTAATGTCGGCAGCAGGTCAACGTTGCTGGTGCGGGAATAGATATCCTGCCGCTCGGTTTGGCCGGGGGTTGAAACAAAGAGCGGGATATGGATCAGGGGATCGAATATCAGGCGCGTAAAATGTCCGATCTCCCCGCGCTCGAAGGTTTCGCCATGGTCGCTGGTTAGGAATATAAAACTGTTGCGCCTCAAGCCGGATGTATCCAGGAAATCGAATAAGCGGCTGACTTCTGCATCCCAACTTGCCAGATATTGATCGTAGCGCAGGCTCTGTTTTTCAGGATCGGAGTGGTCGGTTTGTTCTGCAGCGGGGTGAACGGGCTTCTTGAGCAGGTGGTATCCGTCGTTATTGAACTTTTCAAGAAATTCGGCAGTGGGTGCATACGGATCATGTGGAGGGTAGAAATGCAGATAGGCCAGTGTCGGTTGTTTGATTTGCCCCAGGGTGTGGATGGTCCCATCCACAACATCCTTCAGCGTGAACACACCAGTGATCGTGTTTGGCAGCCCATTGGGATAGGTTCCTTCGTAGAGCGTCTCCTCCTGTGACCGCGTGCGCCTCTGAAAGTAACGCATGAAGGGTGCGAGATATAGGGAACCGCCTTGAATGAAGTCTGTGGCAAAGCTCATGTAGGCAGCGTAAGTATCATTCTTAAAGAATGGAGATTCATAGGAAGGTTTTTGCAGATCGAATCCCCCGCTCCGGATGTAGGTATCAATATCCTGCCTGGCCTGGTCAAGGAGCATGTCTGCCCATTTATTCTGGGTGTAAGCCAGTGTGGAGTCGGAGGCGCGCAGGGCGGCAAACATGTGATGCGTGTCATGTGCGCGTATGATCCTGCCATAGAGTTGCAGGGCGCGATGCGACCAGGGATAGAGACCGGTCAAAATGGAGGCCGTACCCGGAACCGTGAATGTGCCGGCCGACGTATGGTTATGATAGACGATCGCATGGTTCGCAAAAGAATTCACATGCGGCATGGTCTCGCGTGGATAACCGTATATGGGCAAATGATGCGCCGACCAGGCGTCGAATACAAGGATGAGGATGTTGTACCCGTTTGGAGAGGCTGAGGATGCCATCAGGTTTTGCAGAGGTTGCAGGAACCCGGCCAGCGGCGCCAGGCTCAAAAGTTTTAGAAGTTCTCTGCGGGAAATGGGATTCATGGTTTGCATCCTAAAACAGGTTGCGGAATACAACGACAAGAATTCCGATGATCCCCAGTGGCATATAAAGGTAGGTAAATATGGTGAACCGGTTTACAAGGCTGCGCAAACCATTCTGTAATTTTGGATGGTAATTGAGCAGAATTATGGATGCAATCAATAGGATTAGGCAAAAGGCTGTGATCTCTAAAAAAGCAGCCGGAAGTGGAAATGACGCGAATCGAGAAGAGATGATCGAAACGGCGGCGCCCGCGGCCGCAACCAAAAATCCCTTGGCCGCGAAGCCCTCACACAGCCACCGCCGGGGAAATATCGCGCTGAGCAGGAGGATGACTCCGCATACCAGCAGGCTCTCCAATAATGCAATGGCCATTTCAAAGAAGAAGATGACGGCGATCTCGCCGGGGCCAATGTTCAGAAGATTGGATGATAGGTGATCAAGGAAAGCATAGATGGCCCAGCTGTAGACGGCGAAGATCACAAAAGAAAAAACCGTGAGGAGTTCATTCCAATCTGGAAAGCGTTTCCTGAGGCTTCCAATACAACCGGTGGAGTTCATATAGACGACCATTATAGTACATAACGGAACGCGATCCACGGCCCAGATTGGGAAATAATAGCCTGGGGAACGCGCCGCTGATCACGACAGCTTGAACGAAAAAATTGAACGCCGCAATTTCTGCGGCGTTCAATAATAGTTCATTACGTCAGTACCGGTTACGTCTTACTTGAAAAAACCTGCGTTAGCCTGGATGGCATCGCTCAGGTTAACCACCTCCCCGTCCCTCAACACCCGGGTGGTAACCTGTCATTGCGAGGTTCCTTTCCGAAGCAATCTCCGCGTTCCTCGAGTAGCGAGTATCGAATATCTTTTCCCCATTTTTCCTTGACATGTATTAAAGGTTTATGATAAACTTTCGTCTTGCAAGTTAATCTTTACAGAAAGGAGTCGCACTTCGTGATCAATATGTTACCCATCGTTCCCGTCCGAAAAGATTCGGGTAATACCTACCCTCCTCGGAGTGCGCCCATTGACCGTCCCTAGGTCATAACTGTCTTCATTAGGATTACAGCCACGGTTGCGCTCCGCACCGCGGCTTTTTTATTTAACCCTGTCCCCGCCCCTCGCCGACAAAAAGGAGAGGGAAGCAAAAGAGGAAACCATGACTGCCGTAACACCCTCATCGAAATACTTTGACTTCCGCAATGCGCTCACGAAGCATCCGTTCGCCGGGATCTGGCGCATGATGTCCGATTTCCGCTGGCCATACATCGGCGCAACCGCCGCGCTGGCCGTCTCCGCCACCGCCAAGACCTGCACCTACCTTTTGCTCGGCTATTTCGCGGATAAGGTCTTAACCCAGCAAATCTACATTGCCGGCACCTTGAATAAAACCCTGGCACTGATCGGCGCGGGATTCGTCGGATTCGCGGCTGTCGAAGGCACATTTTCGTATTTTTCCGGGCGGCTGGCGGCTTATACGGCTGAGGGCATTACGCGGCGTCTGAGAGATTTTCTATTCGACCATATCCAGCGCTTAAGCTTCGCATATCACGCCCAGACCCCCACCGGCGACTTGATCGAACGCGTCACTTCCGATGTGGATACGCTGCGCCGGTTCTTCGCCGAGCAGGCCATCGGTATCGGACGGGTCATTTTATTGTTCGCCATTAACTGGGCCGCCATCCTGTCTCTTAACGCCAGGCTGGGATGGATGTCCGTTATCGTCATCCCTTTCATCCTGCTGGTCTCGTTATGGTTCTTCAAGAGGATCACCCAACGCTATGATGATTATCAGGCCCAGGAAGCCATCCTCTCGACCACCTTGCAGGAGAACCTGACAGGAGTACGCGTGGTCAAGGCCTTTGCCAGGCAGGACTATGAGAAGAACAAGTTCGAGAAGGATAACTGGAGCAAGTTCCTCAAGGGACGCCTGTTGGTCATCATGCAATCGCTCTTCTGGCCGCTCTCCGATGTGGTGCTTGGCTTCCAGATGCTGTTTGGGTTTGTCTTAGGCGCCACGATGGCCATTCACGGCGAGATCACCATTGGAGATTATCTAGCGTATGTGGGTCTCGTGGTGTGGCTCATCTGGCCGATCCGCAACCTGGGCAGGATGATCGTGCAGACCTCCACCGGCATGGTCTCGTATGGCCGCCTGATGGAGATCGTCAAGCAGACGC
>PMLN01000089.1:453-3876 GCA_003158885.1 Anaerolineae bacterium | reverse complement strand
GTTCGCGACCGCCTGCCCTTCGCACTTTGAGGTTCTTGGTTGAATCTTTTTGGTTCCGGCTTGTCCGGGTTAGGGGTTTCCGACTTTGGTAAAGCCCTGATCCAAAATCCCCAAAATCCTTTCCAAGTTTGGCAAAAATCCAACCTTCTGTTACAATCAACCCCCGTTGAGCGTAGTACCCTTCGCTCCAACAAAAATTCTTTTGCCAGAAAGGGCTTGAACAAAATGAAAGTATTGTTGATTAAGGACGTTTACAAATTGGGACGTGCCGGTGACGTGAAGAAGGTCGCCGATGGTTATGGCCGCAACTTCCTGCTGATGCATGGGATGGCTGTTTTGGCCACGCCCGGCGCGATGAAGACCGCTGAAAAAATCCGCAAGCAGGCTGAGGGCACACGCTCCGCCCTCAATACCGAGCTAAAAGATCTTGCCGACCACATCAACGGCATCACGCTGACGTTTTCTGCCAAGGCCGGCGAAACGGGTAAGCTTTATGGCTCGATCACCACACAGGATGTCGCCCAGGCAATTCAGGAACAGACGCGTTATGAAGTCAAGCGCCAGCAGATTGATATGCAGCCCATCCGCGAGGCGGGCGAGTATAAGGCATATGTTCGCTTGACGATTGATCTTATTCCGGAGATCAAAATTACCGTGCATCGCGAAGGTGAAACGGCGGAACCCGAAGCAGAAGCTGCTCCTCAGATCGAAGAGAAACCGAAGCGCGCCCCGCGCGTGAGGAAGAACGCCGAAGAGCCTAAACCGGCTGAAGCAGAGGCCAAAGAGTAGAAACGCAATCCATGAGAAATCCATCACCGGCTTAGATGAGCCGGTGATGTTGTGTTAAAATGGAAATGTAATATCTTATGGCTGAATCTATCGGATCTATGCTCAAACAAAGGCGGGAGGCGCGCCATCTATCCATCGAACAAGTCGCCGGGCAGACGCGCATTCGCACGCATTATTTGCTGGCGCTCGAGAACGATGATCTTTCTGCGATTCCATCCATGCCGCAGGCGCGCGGCTTTCTCCGTATCTACACCGAATTTCTTGGATTGAACCCGGCTGAAATCTTTTCTTCCGGGCGTTCCGACGAATCGCAGGGGCCCATACCACAAATCACTTCCCCTGCGGAAGCTTTACTGTCGCCTGCTTCATCTACCGCACCTGTCCCTGATTCGCAGCCAGGTCCCACTTTCTTTGGCGGCTTGCGCCAGCGCTTTGCGAGGCGTTCATCAGATGAAATCATCGTTCCCCAACCGGAGCCTGCCCTTCCATCTGAATCGGAGCCTGAACCTGAACCATTCGTTCCCGTTCGTGTTCATGAAGATCTGCCCGCCGCCTCCGAAGAAATCAGCGCGCCTGAACCGGAACCCATTGCCGAACCCGAATCGGCCGCTGGGCCTGCGCACCCTCGAAAACAGTCCGGCAGGAAAACATCCGCCAAAAAGCCTGTAAGAGCGAAGGCCGGCATTGTCAAACCGGCGAAACCGCTTGGGAAGGGCGCAGGCAAAAAAGAGCAGGTAAAAAAAAAGATAACGAAACCGCCTTCGAGGAAAACAACCTCCTCGAAGAGGAAAATATCGTTGAAAAAACGGACGCGCCCGACGCGCGACTCCTTGCTGCGCAAACCGGGTTCCTTTCATCCGCACCGCCGGCCAGCGAAGCCGTTACCTCGGACGAAAAAACGCGCCAGGAAGCGCCTTTCCCTGAAGAAGCCGAACCAATAAATATCGAAACCGGGGTTGAATCTGAATCTGCCGCTCCGGTTGAAGAACGCATGTCAATTTGGCGCGCCTTGCTCTCAAGATTGCGCTTCAAACCAACGCGCGCCGGGCAGGGCCTCCAGCATGAGGGAAGCGGGGTTTCAGGAATTCAAGCAGAAGTGATTGGGTCGAACGTTAAAGAATTCAATCCTGTTATGGAACCTGCTGATTCAGCGCGATCATCGCAGGAAATCTTCGAGGATCTGGGCCGGCAATTGAGGGAGCGGCGCGAAATGTTGAGCTTGACCATCGAAGAGGTGGAGCGCCATATCCATGTGCGTGCGGTATTTCTGCGTGCTTTGGAACAGGGCGCCATGCAGGAATTGCCCTCTCCCGTCCAGACGCGCGGCATGTTTGCCAACTACGCCGGTTTTTTGGATCTGGATGTCGATTCGCTTTTGCTGCGTTTTGCGGATGGCTTGCAGGCGCGGCATCGCGAGCGCCATCCGCAAAAGCCGCCTCGAGGCAGGCCGATCAAGGTCAATGAAAAAGTTCCGCCTTTGAGCGCGTTTAGGGCCGGTGATTTATTGATCGGCGGGGGCATGATCATTCTCCTGATCCTCTTTACGATTTGGGGCCTAAGCCGCGTGGCGGTAATGCAGTCCCAATATTATCCGCAAGTAACTGCGCCTGCCATCTCGAACATCCTTGCAGTGACTTCGATTCCCACTCTGCTGCAGGAAGTCACTCTGATCCCTGCGCAGGCAACCTCCCTGCCCTTAACACCCGTTGCGACCGGCGCCACCGGGACCTTGCCTGCCAGTATAAATGTGGAGCTTAATGTGATGGCAGTTGAGCGCACGTATATGCGTGTGACGGTGGATGGAAAAGTTCAATTCGATGGCCAGGCTGTTCCTGGAACGGTTTATCCTTATGAAGCCAAAAACCAGGTGGAGATTCTAGTCGGGAGCGCCTCGGGACTTTCGATTACCTATAATGGCCGCAGCCTCGGCTTGATGGGCACCTTTGGCCAGGTGGTGGATAACATTTATACGGCTCAAGGCATCCAGACGCCGACTGCCACGCCCTTGCCTTCCCGCACCGCGACCCCGCGTTTCTCGCCCACCCCTTCGCGCACACCCACTTTAGCGCCTACACCCACCTCTGGAGAATAATCTTGCCTTCCCAAACTTTTCATTTAGTGTCTTTAGGCTGCTCGAAAAATTCGGTTGACTCCGATTCGATGGAGCAGTTGCTGGTGCGCGATGGATATCGTAAAGTGAATAAGCCCGAGCAGGCGGGTGTGTTGATTGTTAATACCTGCGGCTTTATTGGTCCCGCCAGGCAGGAATCCATTGATGTTTTGCGTGGGCTGTCGGAATCGAAACATGACGGCCAATTGTTGATTGCGGCGGGCTGCCTGACCCAGCGTTATGGTGCACAGGTTGCTCAGCAGGTTCAAGGCATTGACGGCATTCTCGGCACGCGCCGCTGGATGGATATTGTTCAGGTGGTGCGCGAATTGCGCTCTTCGCCGCATCCCAAACCTTTCTATCATTTGCCGGACGATGCCGCCGTGGTGGGGACGGATGAAGGGGAAACGGTTCGGGCCAGCGTGATGGGCGCTTCGGCCTATCTCAAGATCGCAGATGGGTGCCGCCGTCCGTGTGCGTTCTGCGCCATTCCGCTGATCAAAGGCACGGCGGTCAGCCGCCCG
>PMLN01000089.1:0-422 GCA_003158885.1 Anaerolineae bacterium | reverse complement strand
GATATGGATTGGATCCGCATCATGTATGCCTACCCCGGTTATGTCACAGATCGTTTGATCGAGGTGATGTCGGCTCGCAAACAGGTGCTGTCCTACCTTGATATGCCGCTTCAACATGCCCATCCGAAAACGCTGTATCGCATGAAGCGCCCGTCGAATATCGAGTGGGTGCACAGAACCCTGGCCAGGATGCGGGCCTCCATTCCGGGTCTTGCCATTCGCACAACCTTCATTGTGGGGTATCCCGGTGAGACCGAGCAGGAATTTCAGGCCCTGCTTGATTTTGTGAAGGAGATTCGCTTTGATCGCGTCGGCACGTTCCAATTTTCCTTCGAGCCGGGGACGACCTCCGAGCCGCTCGGTGACCCGCTTCCGACTGAGGTCAAACAGGAAAGGTATGAGCGCCTGATGGAACTTCAGCA
>PMLN01000375.1 GCA_003158885.1 Anaerolineae bacterium | reverse complement strand
CAGGCAATGGGGATTCTTCATCTTCCCCGCCATCTTCCTGCTGGTGCTCTGGATCTTCATCCAGGACCGCCAAACAGGCTGGCTGCGCGCACGACAATTCTTCCTCATCACCCTGCTGAGCGCCATCATCGGCGGCTGGTTCTATATCCACCTTTACCTGGATTATGGCACATTCTCCGCATTCAATATCAAACAGCCAAAATATCCCTCCACGCAAGAAACCTTAGCCTTCTTCCGACAAACCGAACTCCAAAATCTAAAGCTTTTTCAGGAACCCGTGCGGCCGGTATTCGACCATCAGTCCTTCTTTGCGATCATGTATTCGGAAACCTGGGGAGATTATTGGGGATACTTCACCTTTATCAAGCCGGGATCGGCCCCGGATAATATAGGAAACCAGGCAGCCATCGCACCCTATCTGGGAGAAGTCAATCTGGCAGCCGTATTGCCAAGCCTGCTCCTTTTCGCAGGCCTTGTATTCGGCATCGTCCAGATATTTCGATTCCACGAATCTCCAACTTTGGAGAGGACTTTCCTGGTATTTATCACGCTGTTGGCGTTATCCACCATTTTCGGCTATCTGTGGTTCATCTATAGATACTTTGCGCAAAACAACCTGGTTGTAAAAGCCACCTATATCATACAGTTTTTTATTGCCCTGCTATTTTTGTTTTCCGGTTTCATGGAAGCGGTCAGAAAGAAAAGCCAATGGGCTTATAATCTGATCCTCATCGTTTTGACTTTGGTTTTCATTCACAACCTGCCAGCGATGATTACCCGCTACACCATGCGTCTCGGTTTTTAAAACAATTCAAGCAACTCACTAACCGTATGGTAGACTTGTTTGCTGGCAAGATCTGATTTTGAACGCTGGCATCCCATCTCTGCCTTTTTGGTCCGCCAATGACATATGAAAAAAGATTCTGTAATTCAAAGATTCATGAGCTTATTTCAAACCAACGGCAAGATAGATCCAATCATTCTTACTCTCTGCCTGGTCATCAACGTTATTGTGTTGGCAAACGCGATCCTGCATTATCCGAAAATCGGCTATGATGTTATTCAACATTTGAACTATATCCAGATCCTTCCCGATCGCTTGCCGTCCCAGAAAGATACCTATGAATTTTTTTCGCCTCCACTCCCCTATTTCCTGCCCTCGCGCTTTGATGCAATTTGCGAACAATATACACCTGACACCTTTACGAACGGTAAGGGGATCACGTACAGCGCAACCTGTAGAATCTATGATGGCAAGTTTGCACAGGGGATCAATTTCCTGCTTTCCATAGGCACAACCATCCTCCTGCTGATGATCGCCGAGCAAATCAAACCCGGCAATCGCTTCTTCAAAATCTCAGCCCTTTCGATGCTGGCACTTCTCACCGTTTATTACAAAACCTTTTCGCAGGTGCGCGGCGAACCTTACGTAGTCTTCTTCATCGCACTCGCCATATACCTGATCAATGAAATCCTTAAAACCACCTCGTTCAATTACAAGCTGATCATCGCTACCGGTATATCGTTGGGATTGCTGGTACTGAGCAGGCAATGGGGATTCTTCATCTTTCCCGCCATCTTCCTGCTGGTCATCTGGATCTTTATCCGGGATCGGCAAACAGGCTGGCTACGCGCACGGCAATTCTTCCTCATCACCCTGCTCAGCGCCATCGTCGGCGGCTGGTTCTACATCCACCTTTATTTGGACTATGGAACATTTTCTGCATTCAACGTCAAACAGGCCAGTTCTCCTCCCACTATTGAGAAAGTCCTTTCATTCTTCGGGCAAACCGATATAAGAAGCGCTGAACTTTTCCAAGCGCCGGTCAGGCCGGTGTTCGATCATCAATCCTTTTTTGCGATCATGTATTCGGAAACCTGGGGGGATTATTGGGGTTACTTTACCTTTGTCAAACCTGCAATCGCTTCAGACAAGCAAGGAAACCAAGCTTCCATTGCGCCTTATCTGGGACAAGTTAATCTGGCATCCATTTTTCCAAGCCTGCTCCTTCTTGCAAGCTTTGTATTCGGCATTATCCAGATATTCCGATTCCGCAAATCCCTCACATCAGAGGAAACTCCTCTTGTCTTCATCGCGCTCCTGGCGCTATCCACTATTCTTGGCTACCTTTGGTTCGTCTATAAATACTTCGATCAGACGGATCTGGTTGTCAAAGCCACCTATACCATACAGACTTTTATTGCCTTGTTGTTTTTATTTGCCGGTTTTATGGAAGCTATCAGAAAAAGAAGCCGGTGGGCTTATAGCGCGATTCTTATCCTTCTTGCTCTGGTCTTCATCCATAATTTGCCGGCCATGATCACACGCTACAGCAAGTTTTTTGGCTATTAAAACCAGTTGCTCCTTTACTTCAAACCTTGTTAACATAACTCATATGTCCATATAAAATGGCGGGTGATAAAATTACATCATGCTCCCTGATTTCCGCGTTCACCAGCGCGACTACCTGCTCGAAATTGTCCGCCTTTTAACCGAAGAACTCGATCTCGAGAAACTTCTGGAACGCATTCTGCGCATCTCGGTGGAAATGCTGGCGGGGCAAGCAGGACTGATCGCGCTCAAGGAATCCGAAGGCTGGCGGGTGGCGGCGGCGCACCGCATCCAACCGGCTTTCCTGAGTTATCTCGAACCGCTTCTGGGGGAAGAAAACGTGCGCGAACTCGATGTGCGTGAACTCAACCGTATGTTAAAGAACTTGACATACACAGCCAGCCTTGGATTGCTCAATGGCACCGGTCTGCCCCTCGCCGCGCATGGACAAGTGATCGGCGTCATCTTCATCTTCCGCAACTATCCCGATCTCTTCACGCCCAATGACCGCATCCTGCTCCAATCCTTTGCAGACCAGGCCGCCATCGCGGTATTCAATGCCCAGCTTTATGGACAAGTGAGTTACGAGAAGCAGCGCCTCGACGCGCTGCTCGATTCGGCGGCGGATGGCATCCTGATCCTGCATGCCGATCATACGGTCGAACGATGCAACACGGCCTTTGAAAAACTTTTCGGCAAGACCCGCGAAGAAGTGGTCGGCAAGCAGCACTCGGAGGTCATTCATTGGGCAAAAGAACCACAAGGCACAACGCTTGAAGAAGCCGAACGAGGCGGATGGCCGCTGACGCCGAACGCCACGCTTTATGTGGAAGGCGACCTGAAGCGCCCACTCCCGCCTCCCCTGCCGGTCGGCATTACCTACGCGCCGCTTCTTTCGGAGGATGGGAATACACTGGCATCCTCGCCAGAGAAACGGCTGCGCAACATCGTGGTGACCGTGCGCGATATCACACACTTCCGTACTGCGGAAGAGATCAAATCCACCTTTATTTCCATCGTCAGCCACGAACTGCGGACGCCGGTGGCGCTCATCAAAGGATACGCCTCCACCCTGCGCCGCGATGACGCCAAGTGGGATCGAAAAGTAATCAGCGAAAGTCTGGCCGTGATCGAAGAAGAAGCCGACCGATTGTCGCGCATGATTGATGATCTCCTGGATGCCTCGCGACTGCAAGCGGGCGGGCTCAGCATCAACCGGGCCGATGTCTCGCTCCCGGCCCTGGCCAGCCGCGTGGCCGAAAAATTTACGACCCAATCCAGGAAGCACACGATCACAACCGACTTCCCGGATAAATTCCCCGTCATCCTGGCCGATGAACCCCGGATCGAGCAGGTGATCGCCAACCTGGTTTCCAATTCATTGAAATACGCCCCGAACGGCGAGATCAAGATCAGCGGTTCGGTACGGCCTGAACAGGTGGTCGTTTGCGTCAGCGACGAAGGTCCCGGCATCGAAGCGAAAGACCTGCCGCATATATTCGACCGCTTCTACCGTTCCACCAATGCCGTCAAGCAGACCAAAGGCGCGGGGCTGGGATTGTACCTGGCGCGTGCCATTATCGAAGCACACGGGGGACGCATCTGGCCGGATCCAAAGCCTGATTCCGGCGCACGCATCTGCTTTTCCCTGCCGCGTTAGGGAAGTGGCTAACTTCGTGGGCCTCTTAATCATTCACCACGGAGCCCACGGAGAACACAGAGCCTTTTTCCTTTATTTTTCTCCGCGATCTCAGTGGCGAGAAATTAATCAGCCCATTATTTTATCCATTCCCCGCGTTAGCATCTGCCACATGACGAATAGGCAGGTGGTAAAATTGGGCGATAATGTGAGCCGTTATCGGTAAATCAAACATCAACAAACAAAATTCGAAGTTCGAATCTCAAAAAGGAAAACAAC
>PMLN01000302.1 GCA_003158885.1 Anaerolineae bacterium | reverse complement strand
GTGCGAGAAATTCCTTGAAGTAGAGAACAATGGCCAGCGGAAAAGCCAGGCCGAGCAAATACCAGCCCAACACACGCCAGGGATGTCCACGGAAAAAGGCGATGAACAGGGCGGGCAATGTAACGAGGACAAAGAGACTGCCTTCATTCTTGGTCCAGGCCGCCAGACCCGCCATGAAGCCTGCCAATACCAGCAAGCCTGGTTTCTTGAAATAGACATACAAATAGATCAATACGGCTGTGCTTAGAAAGAAAGAGGCCAAGGGGAGGTCGGCTTTTTGCGCGGCGCCTTCGTTCCCGATCAGGGAAGAGCCAAGCAAGAGGAGCAAACTGACGCCCGCCTGGCCGAGACTCTTGGTCAAGTTGAGCGAAGCGCCGAGCAAGCCTGCACAGGCAAGCATATAGAGTCCGCTTAGCACGATGGGTGTGCGTTGAGTTTCCTGTCCAAGCGCCTGCCAGACCCAGGCAATATTCATCCCTAACTGCAGTGGATAATCTGCGTGAAAGAACGGGTCTATTTGATGGGAAAATGATCCCAGCCAGCCGGGCTGGTCGCGATAGATAAAGCGCGCGGCGCGATTGAACATCATCCAGGCATCCCAGGCGCCGTGCGGCTCGCGCAGCCAGACATTGACGGCGCTTAACACGGATAGAACCGTTACGACGGCCAAGCCTGCGAGCAAAATAACCTGCAGACGATTGAATTGAATGCGGGGCAAGCTGAACCGAAGATTTTTTCTTTCCCGCAGGATAAACGCCGCCAATAATCCAGCAAAAAGCGCAAGCTGGACGAAGAGAAAGCCGCTTTCGTTCGAGAACAAAAGCATGTAAATAAAGTCCAACAGGGAGGCCTGGCCGAGTCCCAGCCCTATGCCGAGGAAGACCTTGACCCAAACCGCTTTCCAGCCGCGCTCCGGCCAGAGCAGATGAACCATCAATATGCCTGTCCATACCGAAGGCAGGAACACCAAAATGGACAACCAAGTCATGGAGTCAACCTATGAAGCAAATATAAATTGTATTTCAACGGGATCACGCGAAACTGTCCATGATTGGATTGGCTCCAGGTTTGATAAACGGAACTGTTGAACTCGGCTAAGGTCCATTCCTGGTTATCGCCGCGCACCAGGATGATGGGAGACATGGCATATTGCGTGAGCGTATATTCTCCCTGTTCATTGTTATCGGAAACCGTGCCCAGCACATCCGAATTCTGGAGAAAGCCGATGGCGCCGCGCTTGAAGGGCAGCAGCTTTTTGACCGGCTGGAAGCGAACCTCCCAGGCCGTCACGGGGTCATCCTTAAGATTTCCAACCGCGATGGCGGCGCGCAGATTTTGGAAGCCAAAATAAATGCTCGCCACGATGATGCCAGCCAGAATCACACGCTGCAAGATACGCCTGATATTCATCTCTGTTCTTTTATTTGTTCAATGATCTCGGCGGTTAAATCAAAGCGGCTGAACTGCGGCATGATGTACACGCCTTGCGCCCAGAGCTTGATCTGCTCGACCAATTCTACCGCGAGGCGCACGCCTTCCTGCGCGGCGCCCTCACCCGCTTTTTCCATGCGCCGGATGATCGCATCCGGGATGGAAATGCCCGGAACTTCATGGTTCAAAAAGTTGGCATGTTTCAAACTAACCAGAGGCAAGATGCCGACCAGAATCGGCCTGTCGAGTTTTCCATACCGCTTTTCATAGGCAGATAGGAAGCCGCTGCCATCTTCCGAGTGATAAATGGGCTGGGTTAAAAAGAAATCCGCACCCGCTTGGATTTTTCTCCGCAGGTTCTTGATCTCCTGCTCCGGTTCCGGCGCGCACAAATTCAAGGCCGCGCCCACAAAGAAATTCGTGGGCTGGCCGATGCTCACGCCGGAATGATCCACGCCGGCGTTGAAGCCCTGTTTGATGAGCTTAATCAAACCCGAGGGTACCAGATCATAATTATCCATGGCTTCGGGATAATCGCCAACCGAGGTCGGATCGCCCATGACCACGAATACATTGCGAATGCCCAAGGCATGGGCAGCCAACAGGTCGCCCTGGACGCGCAACAGGTTGCGTCCACGCGTCGGGAAATGCAGGGTGGTCTCCACATTGACGCGGCGCTGCACCACATCACAGACTGCCCAAGCCGACATCCTCATGCGCGCCATGGGGGAATCGGCCACATTGATGACATCTGCGCCGGCCTCGGTCAGGAGCGAAGCGCCGGCGATGAGTTTGTGAGTCGAGAGGCCGCGCGGCGGGTCCATCTCGACCGAGATGACAAATTTTCCACCGGCAAGCTTTTGCGCAAACTGGGTCGGCTGTTCCGAGTCCAAGACTTCCGAAGTCTCAGAGACTTCGGAAGTCTGCATGAACACGGGGGAATGAACTGAAGAATCCAGCGCTTTCCGCATGGCGGCGATGTGCTGGGGCGTTGTGCCACAGCATCCGCCGACGATGCCCGCGCCCGCTTCACGGAACGAAAGCGCGTAGTCGCCAAAATACTCAGGATCGGCAGGGTACATGATGCGCCCACCGACCTGCTCAGGCCAGCCCGCATTCGGCTTTACCCAAAACTTCCCAGAGGGAACGGCCTGGTGCATTTGCCTGAGCAAGCGCAAAAGCTGCGCCGGCCCGCCCGAACAGTTGACGCCGATCACATCCGCACCGGACTCATGCAAGATACGCGCGACTTTCAGTGGGTCATCGCCCAACAAGGTACGATCATCGCGCGTGAAGGTGACGGAGGCAACCAGCGGCAATGCACAAACCTGCTGGGCGGCCCGGATGGCTTCCTGGATCTCATACAGGTCGCTTATGGTTTCGATCACGATCAAATCCGCACCTGCCTGGCACAAGGCTTCGATCTGTTCGGCAAAGGCACGGCGCGCCTGCTCGGGTTTGACGCGTCCAAAGGGCGCGATGCGCACGCCTAAAGGCCCAACGTCCCCCCCAATCAAAACATCCTTGAAGGAAGCCGAGACGACACGTTTGGCAAGTTCCACGCCCGCCTGGTTGATCTGGATCATTTTCTGATCCAAGCCATGCTTGCTCAACTTAAAGCGGTTTGCGCCGAAGGTATTGGTCAGAATCAATTGCGCGCCCGCCTCGATATATTCGCGGTGGATGGCCGCGACCGCGCCGGGATCGGTCAGGTTCAACTCATCAAAACACTTTTCAAAACTGACCCCGCGGCTGTGCAGCATGGTGCCCATGGCGCCGTCAGCCAATAAAGTGCCGCTTTTCAATTGTTCCAATAAATTCATCGTTAGATCCTATCGTGTTAGAGAGTAGAGAAAAGAGAATAGAGA
>PMLN01000255.1 GCA_003158885.1 Anaerolineae bacterium | reverse complement strand
CCACAAAGATGTGCCTTTGAGTTTTATTCAGCGCGTGTTTGATGTCATGAAAAGCGCTCACTGGCATCAATTTCAAGTTTTGACCAAACGCTCTGAACGTTTGGCTGAGCTCAGTCCCTATTTGGAATGGACAGATAATATCTGGATGGGTGTCAGTGTTGAAAACGAAAAATATGTATATCGAATTGACGATCTGCGTAAAACCGGTGCAAAGATAAAGTTTTTATCTGTTGAGCCTTTGCTTGGGCCTATGCCTAAAATGAATCTCAAAGGAATAGNNTTTTTCTTCAAGCAATGGGGCGGCGTACAAAAGAAAAAGGCGGGTAGATTATTAGATGGAAGAACTTGGGATGAGATGCCTGTAAAAATCAACTTGCTAAAAGCATAAACGAATTTTAGATAAAAGCGAAGGCGCAGTATTATCGCCCTCGCTTTTATCGTTAATATGGAGAACAAAAATGTCCAATGTAACCAAACTCTCCGATAAATTTAACCTATTTCAAGTCCCCTGGCATCCCAAAATCGTGGGAGAGTTAAATGACTCATACGTCAAACTGGCAAAGCTCAAAGGCGAGTTCGTCTGGCATCATCACGCTAACGAAGATGAATTGTTTCTCGTCATCAAAGGCACTCTGGTCATCAAATTGCGCGATCAAGAGTTGACAATCCACGAAGGCGAATTCGTCATCATTCCCAAAGGCATCGAGCACTTGCCTGTCGCCCAGGAAGAAGTCCAGGTTTTATTGTTGGAGTCAAAGACCACGCTGAATACGGGGAATGTCCAAAACGAAAGAACGGTCGAAGCCGAATGGATTTGAGAAGTGTTGACACATTTTAAACACAAAGGACACGAGGGTCACGAAGTTAAAAAAAAGTCTTTCCCTTTGTGTACTTCGCGTCCGTCGTGTTTAAGTTTTTTTACTCGTCAGGAACTGAATAGATTTAATTATGCCGCAAAATGAATCCCGCACCGTTTGGTCTTCCGACTCAGGCGACTTGCGCAAGCAATCTGCGAACAAACCACCTGTCACATCCCAGCCGCCGGGTCAGCAGACTGCCTACCTGCATCGCGACTCCAAAGGCCGCGGCGGAAAGGGCGTGACGCTCATCAAAAACCTCGTGCTTTCTGAAGCCGATATGACTGCGCTGGCGAAGAAGATCAAGCAAGCCTGCGGCGTGGGCGGAACGGTCAAGGATGGCGTGATCGAGATTCAAGGCGAGAACCGCGAAAAGATCGCCGCTGTTTTGACCAAGCTGGGCTACAAGGTCAAACTGGCCGGCGGATAACCCTTTTAAATGTCATTGCGAGCCGCGTAGTTTGCGGCGTGGCAATCTCACGAAACCTTTTAACAGGAGATTGCTTCGTCGGATTTCGATATGCCGCTTCGCGGCTACTCAATCCTCCTCGCAACGACATCATGCTTTTTGCAAACTGAACTTATCTTTTCCAACGTTGTAGTTGCCATTGTGCTTCATCACCTGCTCCACCAGATCTTCGGGGATATCCACGTAGGTGATCTTATCATCAATGCGGATTTTCCCGATCACGTGTCCCGGGATATTGGCGTGAAACGCAATCGTGCCGACGATGTCGTTCGGGCGGATGCCGTTGGCTTTGCCCTTGTTCAACTTCATGCGGACCATGCCCTCTTCATGCGAAACGCGGCGCGACTTCCCGAACTCGCGTTTGATCGGGCCGCCGCGTGGTCCGCGCCCATAATCCTTTTCGAACTTGCGCGGCGCCTCGGCTTTGACATCCGCGATCTCGGCGATGGGACGCTGCTTCTCGTCGCCGCGCGCGATCTTGATTGCCGCGGCCGCGATGTTCAGCGGTTCAAAACCGGCTTCGATCAACTGCTGGACCATTTCGAGTTCGCGTTTGTATCGCCCGCGTCCCAGCCAGATTTTCATGTTCTCGAGGGTCTGCGTTTCGCGGTGACGGGTGATATCTTCGATGGTCGGAAGTTCCATCTTCGTGATGTTTTGTTTGGTCAGCGCTTCCACTTCGCGCAGGCGGTGTTTCTCGCGCGGCGAAAGCAGGGTGATGGCAATGCCGGTCTTGCCTGCGCGTCCCGTGCGCCCGATGCGGTGAATGTAGACCTCGGCATCGTCGGGAAGATGATAGTTGAAGACATGCGAAATGTCTTCGATATCGAGTCCGCGCGCCGCCACATCGGTCGCGACCAATACCTTGAGTTGGTTCGCCCGGAAGCGCCCCAGCACGCGTTCGCGCGCCTGCTGGTCGAGGTCGCCGTGGATGGCTTCGGCAGGGATGCCGCGCACCACCAATTCATTCGCCAGCTGGCTGGTTTCGGCGCGTGTGCGCGCAAAGATCAGCGCCGAGTGGATCGGTTCGATCTCGAACAGGCGCGTCAGTGCGTTGGTCTTGTCGTTTTCGTGGACAAGGTAATAGCGTTGTTCGGTCGTGGCCAGGGTCAGTGTAGCGCGTTTAATGGTGACCGCTTGCGGGTCGCGCATGAAGCGGCTGGCCAGCGTCCGGATGCGCTGGGGTAACGTCGCGCTGAACAGGGCGGTCTGGCGTTCGGTCGGGGTCTCGCTCAGGATCTTTTCCACGTCTTCGATGAAGCCCATGTTGAGCATTTCATCGGCTTCATCCAGCACGGCGGTGCGGACATGCTGGATGTTAAGCGCCTTGCGTTCGATCAGATCGAGCAAACGTCCCGGCGTGCCGACCACGATATCCACACCGCGGTTGAGTTGGCTGATCTGCGGGCCATAGGGTTGTCCGCCATAGACGGCCAGCACGCGCACGTTGAGATGCTTGCCATATTCGTTGATGGAATCGGCCACCTGCAGCGCCAGTTCGCGCGTGGGGGCCAGCACCAAGCCTTGCACATAGCGTTCATGTGTGAAGTTGTTGAGAATGGGGAAGGCAAAGGCCGCGGTCTTGCCGGTGCCGGTTTGCGCCTGGCCGATCACGTCCACGCCGGTCAGCATCAACGGGATCATGCCCGTTTGGATCGGCGTCGGCTCGGTGTAGCCAAGTTCAGTAATAGCCTGCATCAACTCCGGACGCAGGTTTAAGGAAGTAAAGTCGGTGGTCATCTTATCCTTTATAGTCTAACAGGTCTAACAAGTCTGACAAGTCGAACAGACCTGACCGGTCATGGCGCGACCTGATAGATTTGTGACATAAGGGATTGCTTCGATGACTCTATCCAGTTTCCTGCCAATCCAGACTCGTCTTTGCAGAAGAGTCCGCCCAACAAAAAAGCCCGAGCAATTGCGTCGGGCCATCATCAAAACAATTTCCCAGAACACGGTCTCTCTTCCTGGCGAAATTCGCAGGAGAGAGCGAGAAGAGTTTACCACACAAATGAGAGAATCAGAATCAAGTTACATGTTAAAATCAACCATCTCGATCGAATGGATCGTGCATGCCCCGAAAGGCGGAAAAGTCAAAGTGATTGCGCGGCATGAACGCGCCGGTACGGTCAGGATCGAATTGGAATTGAAATAAATAATAGACATTATCGGAAATAAGAAAATCATCCACAAAGAACACGAATTTTCACGAAAAGGCAGCTGAAATTTGTGTTCCTTCGTGAACTTCGTGGATAAAAAAAGTTAATTCCGATAAAGTCTAATTTTGGAGGGGCACGGCGGTTACACCTAGGATTTGGTCTGGCTGTGCCCCTGCTATTGCTACAAAATTCAAATACTTGTATACTCACTTTAACGCCGAAATTCTGTTTCACGGAGGGAAGAATGCAAATCAAGAAACTCATCGCTGCCGCGACGATTCTGCTCGCGGTTCTGCTCCTGGCAGGCTGCGCACCTGAGGCAACACCTGCCCCTTCTGCCCAACTGCCCAGGTCTGCGCCCGTACAGGCGGCACCTGCACCCACCGCTGCGCCCGCGGCCACAGCCGCCATCATCACGAACACGGGAAGTGCAAACGCAAGCGCCAATCCCGCTTCCAGCGACCACATGATCATCAAGAATGGGGATATCGAGTTATTGGTCAAAAACACGGATGTGGCCTTGGATGACGTCACACAGATCGTGGGGGATTCGCAGGGATACATCGTAAGTTCAAAAATGTCGTATCAGGATTACTACGGCACAAACTATAAATATGCCACCCTTACGATTGATGTCCCGGTGGACCAGTTCGAGAATGCCTTGCGCCGATTGCGGGGGCTGGCTATCCGCGTAACGAATGAAAACGAAACCGGGCAGGATGTGACCGATCAATATGTTGACCTGCAGGCACAGTTACAGAACCTGGAAGCGACCCGCGACCGGATCAAAGGCTTTCTTGACCAGGCCAAGACGGTGGATGACGCCCTCAAGATCAACCAACAGCTTTCCGATATCGAAGGTCAAATCGAGCAGATTCAGGGAAAGATAAACTATCTTTCAACCCGTTCGGCCTTCTCGACCATCACGATTACTCTTGACCCGGATCTGCCTACCATCGTGGCAACCCCCACGCCCACCTCGACGATCACCCCCACTCCTACGCTCGCGCCCATCCAACCACTTGGCTCATGGGACCCAGGCCGAACTACCCAGCAAGCCGCGCGCGCCCTGGTGGTCACCTACCGCGTCATCATTGAACTGTTGATCTGGGTCTTTATGGTGCTGGTTCCGATCCTTGCGCCGCCCATCCTGGTCATATGGCTGATCGTCTGGCTGGTACGACGGCGTTATAGAAAACCGGCCGCAAAATGATAAACAGAAGACCGCGAAATACAGCACATTTTCGCGGTCTTCGACACCCCATTTTAGATCTTCAACCGCCACAAGGGGAATGATTCCTCGGTTGCGACTACGCGGCTTTAACGATACATACCACCGGGCAGACCGAGACACATTGCGGTGAATCGTAATGGCCTTCACATTCGACGCAGGTGGTCTGATCAATCACGTAGAGTACGCCATCGCCTTCACTGATCGATTCGGTCGGGCATTCGGGAATGCATGCGCCGCAGGCGATGCAGTCTTCATTAATTTTCATGGTCATAGCATTTTCTCCAAAAGTAATTTTGCTATAAGTTAATTCATCTCAGGAGGGTCGTCAAATGACGAATGTCCAATATTTGAACGAATTTGTCATAAATACAAAATAAACAGCGGGCAATCGGGGATAGATGCCCGTTACGGGAGAGATGGCCTACAGCCATTTCGCAATAAAGATAGTACAATCAGTGCCGACCAGCCCGCAAAACCATCCCGAACGGACAATTAACCCTCTAAAAAATGACGAAGATGCCAAATTTTTCCACAGTCATACCATCCATAAAAACGTGGATCGCTTCCCATGTCAAGGCACCCATCCGAAATAAAGCGATCGTTTTAATCCTGCTGCTCGGCCTACTGCAAAGCGTACTCTTTGCTTTGGTCGTCCCGCCCTGGTGGCACTATGATGAACCGGGGCATTTCGAATATGCGTGGCTGGCAGCCAACCTACCGGCCTGGCCCGAGGTCGGGCAATATAGCCAGGCAATGCGCGTGGAAATGGCGAATTCACTGGAACAGTACGGATGGTACAAGGCCCGGCTGGAAAACCCCGACCTTTCGGGAGCGGGACCGATCCCAATCGGGGTGCTGCAAGTAGGCGGCGAACCCGCGTATTATTTTCTGGCTTCCCTGCCATTAAGACTAATGCACCAGACCGATATCCTGGCCCAATATTTCGCGGCGAGGGCAGTCTCGATCCTTCTATACCTGTTGATCCTGCTGGCGGCCTGGTACGCGCTGGGTGAAATCGTCGCGGAGGATCATCCTCTGCGCTGGATGGTGCCTGCATTTTTGGCGCTGCTCCCGGCCTTTGTGGATGTGATGACGGCCGTCAACAACGATGTGGCCGCGGTACTGGCCGCCACGCTCTTTCTGTGGGCGAGCCTCAAATTAATCAAAAAAGGATTTTCGATCGGAAGGCTGATCTTTATGGCAGCCACGCTGGGCTTTTGCTACCTAAGCAAAAATACCGCCTTGTTCACCTTTGCGCTGGCGCCCTTCGTCCTAATCTTCAGCCTGCTGCGCGGACGATTCACCTGGGCGGTCATCGGCATCAGTGTGCTGGGCGTGATCATTGCACCGTTTGCCCTGCTGGAAGGCGGAACGGCCACGGGATGGTATCAAGGTCCTGCACAAGCCGCGCCGCTTCGAATCGCATCCGCCAACGCTCCGGCGGGAAAATATGTTTTCCAGATAGACCCATCCAAGGCAAACGCTTCCGGCCAGTTATTACAGAGCCTCACGCCGGATGTAGTCAAATCCCTACGAGGCCGATACACAACGCTGGGCGCCTGGCTCTGGGCAAATCAAACCACCCAAATCTATTCACCCCATATTCTATTTGCAACCAACAACAACGGCACAGAGAAGGGAAGTGTAAGCAACTCTCCTCAAACGCCCCTAGTACTCGGTACAGAACCGACATTTTACCGATTCGTCATCCGCGTGCCGGAGGATGCCGTTTATGCCACGATATCCATTCCATATTTCGTTCCATCCGCCAACAGCAAGATATTTGTCGACGGCCTGGTCCTAGCAGCGGGGGAACACGGGACTACAGCACCCCATTTCAACGAGGCGGGTAGTGCAAAAGGAACGTGGGACGGCCGCGAATTCCAAAACCTGATCCGAAACAGTTCTGCAGAGCAAAACGGCCTGCGATTCCGGCCATGGATCGGAGAAAAGCTTAATACCAAATTATCCAGCCTGTTCAACCTGCCGTTCATCTTGGAAACATTTTTGGATTGGCGGGGAAGCGGCTGGTATTACATCAGTACAGCCGGAAACCTGTTCCGAACATTTTGGGCCAGCCTGGCTGCGAACAAGGTGCTGGTTCCTTCCGCACCCGGTTACTTCCTAGCGCTACTCACACTTTTGGGAATCGCAGGCACGGGCCGGATACTTTGGCTAAAGCGAAAAAGCATACGATGGGATATGGTCTTCCTGCTCGGCCTGTCCATTTTATTACCATGGGCATTGGCCCTCGTCAGAGGAGTATCCGGTGTGCTCACGGGATCTCCCGTAATCAGCTGGACGCGCTACGCAGACACCGCCATCCTTCCCACGGCGTTGATGCTGTGCGCGGGGTGGTGGAGTTGGCTGGAGCTTATGAAACGTAGATGGATGTTCTCCGACATCACCTTGAACGCAATTTTTGGAGGAGGAATGGCCGGAATCTCGATCCTGGCCCTGGTAGACGGGATCCAATTTTTTCATCCAGAATGGTGGGGAAGCTGGGCCTCGCTGGTCTTCCTGCTGATCGTTCAAGCGGCCGCCATACGGCTTATCATTCACGGAAAAGCCAGACTTAATCCCTGATCCATCCAATTGAATCCTCATGAAGATCCTCGGCGTCCCCGTGCAAGCCACCAGCTATCAAGCGGCCATTGCACAAATCATGGCCTGGGCAGAAAAGAATGAAAGCCGGTATGTATGTGCGGCGAACGTCCATATGGTCATGGAGGCGCATGATTCGCCGGAATTCATGGAAGTTGTAAACCAGGCAGATTTAGTCACGCCGGACGGGATGCCACTGGTGTGGGCCATGCGCCGACTGGGCGTCCCGAAGCAGGAACGCGTTTACGGGCCCGACCTAGCCATCCAATTGATCGAGGCTGCGGCAAAGAATTCCATGCCAATCGGCTTCTATGGAAGTTCCCCGGAGGTACTGGAGCGCCTAGTCAACAATATCAGAAAAGAGTATCCTTCCGCAAAGATCGCGTACTCGTTCAGCCCGCCCTTCCGCCCCACTTCCAGCGAGGAAGATGCGCAGATCATCCAAGAGATCAATGCCTCCGGAGCGCGGATACTGCTGGTTGGGTTGGGATGTCCCAAACAGGAAGAGTGGATGGCCCAACACAAGGACAAGATCGAGGCGGTGATGGTCGGAGTGGGAGCCGCTTTTGACTTCCACGCGGGAGCCAAGCCGCAAGCGCCAGCCTGGATGCAAAAACGAGGAATGGAATGGCTTTACCGCCTAACCCACGAACCCCGCCGCCTATGGAAGCGGTACCTGTATCATAACCCGCGGTTCATCGTACTGGTTTTAGGCCAGATCTTTCTTTGGGATCCTGGTCTAAAGAAAAAAAATTAAACACGAAGGACACCAAGGGAAAAAGATACTTGATTTTTGGAGCGTCGCTCTTCCCTATTGAGCTTTTGAAAGAGACCAATCGGAGCTTTTGCCACAGGAATAACCATCCATGCTCAGAAGATTTTCCGCCAACTTTGCAGTGTTTTCCATTTTTATGGACCTGCTCATCATCCCCATCATGCTCCGGCTGGTCATCGCGATCCGCCCCTTATTGAATCCCCTGCCTTTTATTACACCCATCCAGGAAATCACCAACCTGCCCGTCATCATCTACATCCTTTTCTCCGTGCTATGGGTATCCATCTTTGCAACTTTTTCCGTCTATGATGGAAGGCGCAACATACGCGTGGCGGACGAGTTTGCCAGCCTGACGCAAGGCAGCATCGTGGCCGCGATCAGCATGGCCGGCATCCTGTATTTTACATTCCGCGAGGTATCCAGAGCTTTATTCATCATCTTTGTTGTTTCCGCGTTCCTGGCCATGATCCTGTGGCGCTCGGCCGCCCGGTTTTATTTTCGAACGGTGCGAGAGGGACTGGCAAAACCGCAGCGCGTCCTGATCGCAGGCGCAGGCCTCGTGGGACACGACATGCAAGCAAAGCTACTGGAACACAAGGATCTCAACCTGCATTTCATCGGGTTCCTGGATGACGATGCGGAGAAACGCCAGAAGGAGCCGGAGCTTATTTTGGGATCACTGGCTGAGGCACGTACCGTGATCGAAAATCATCAAGTTGACGACCTGGTGATCGCCCTGCCACTAAGAGCCTATGACCGCACCAACCACCTGGTGGCCGACCTCTTCGACCTGCCCGTTAAAGTATGGGTCATCCCGGATTATTTTTCCATCGCCCTACACCAGGCCGTGGTGGAAGATTTCGCCAGCATTCCCATGCTCGACCTGCGCGCTCCGGCGCTGGATGAATACCAACGAATGCTCAAGAGGGGATTCGACATCATCATGACCATCCTGCTGCTGATCCCGTTCCTGCCGGCCATGATCGTGATCGGACTGCTGGTGCTGCTGATCGATGGATGGCCGATCCTGTTCTTCCAAAAGCGCGTGGGCGAAAATGGCAGGATGTTCAACTTCATCAAGTTCCGAACCATGCGGCGAGATGCGGAACTATTGAAGAAAGAAGCCGAGTTCCTGGATGAGGAGGGGAACCTGATCCACAAAAGGCCGGATGACCCGAGAATCACGCCATTGGGGAAATTTCTGCGCCATTTCAGCCTGGACGAACTGCCGCAATTCTTCAACATCCTGGCGGGGAATATGAGTCTGGTGGGACCGCGTCCGGAACTGCCGGAACTAGTGGAGAAGTACCAGCCCTGGCAACGCCAGCGCTTTGCCGTCCCACAGGGACTGACGGGCTGGTGGCAAATCCACGGGCGAAGCGACAAGCCGATGCACTTGCACACCGAGGACGATCTCTATTATGTGAACCATTATTCGATCTGGCTGGATATCGAGATCTGCGTTAAAACGTTGTGGATCGTTATGAGAGGCAAGGGAGCGTATTGAGTTGAACTCCAGACGTGATTTCGGACAAGCGATTTTTCATCCACAGATTTTACGGATTTCACCGATTAGAAAAATTCGTGCAAGTAAGTGTAATCCGTGGCAAAGAGGGAAATAGATTAAATACGAAGGACACAAAGGCAATGGGAATCGGGATTCGAGAATCGAGAGTCGGGAAATAGTTCATGGAGCATGGGTGGAACGGAGGATGGGAAATGGTAATTGGCGAATGGGGAGGAGAGAGTTATATTTTTTCGGCCAGAATTGTGACCGGCGATCCCAACCCACGCAATAAACCCATGGCCGCCAGCACACGCTCTGAATTAGCAGTAAAACGAGGTGAACCAATCCATTTATGAAACGCAATCGGCAATACAAACTGGCGATCCATTTTAACCACTTCAAAACCATTGGCATGCAATACCGAGCGTACCGCCCCGGTGCGGAGCACATGATAGGCTTCCACGCGGCGGCCAGCAAGCTGGGCAGCTTTACGGGAAGCCGTTTGCAAAGCGGCAAAACTTACCGGCGGCGGATAATCAAAGACGAGGCGCCGGCGCGCCACACGGCACATTTCCGCAAGGCAGCGACGCCAATCGGGAGTATGCATCAACATGCGCAGGCTGACCACCACATCAAATGATCGATCCGCAAAAGGCAAGGCATGAGCATCGCCGGGCAGAAAAACCACCGCGAGGCCGTTTTCCGCCAAGTGCCTGCCCGCCACCTTAAGCATCTCACGCGAAGCATCCACACCTGTGACGCGTACGCCGCCCTGCGTCATTGCAAAGGCGGCACGGCCCGTGCCCGTACCCACATCAAGCGCAGTGAGAGGACGCGGATCACCAAGGAAATCCAACAGAACGCGTTCCTGCATCTCGACAATCAAGCGGCCAACCGGCCCACCAAAATGAGAATCATCGAATTGCCCGGCAATTGCCGAGTCAGCATAGATACTATAACTATAATGGGCGTTTTTTCCGGATCGGTTCATTTTAGCGATTCAAGTTTTCACTGCATGTACGGAGGATGGCCTCATATTGTTCCGCGACGCGCATCCACGTAAATGATTGTTCGACCCTGCGACGCGCGGCAAAGCCCATCTGCGCGCGCAAGCCCGCATCCATCAAAAGATTCCTGAGCGATTCCCGAAGCGCATCCACATCCTCGGCCGGGACCAACCTGCCGGTTTCGCCAACCACCAGCTCTTCATTACCTGCGATCTCGGTCGCAATCACCGGCAAGCCGCTGGACATGGCTTCCAGGACGGCGTTCGGCATACCCTCATGCCGCGATGGAAACAGAAACAGGTTGGCGGAGGCATATTCACTCTTTATCTGTTCCGTCGAAAGCCAACCCGCAAAATGAATGCGAGGCCGGAGGCCATATTCCTCCGACATGGCCTGTAACATGGGCATTAGCGGCCCATCACCGGCAATCGTCCACGTCCATTCCAAATCCTTCAACCCGGACAAGGCACAGAGCGCCAGGTCGAAGCCCTTTTGATGCACCACGCGTCCCACCGAGAGAATATGAGGCGGCGACCACGCGCGATGAGCGACCGTAAATTGATCCAAATCCACGCCATTTGGAACAACGGGAATGGCATAGCGGGAATCAAAGGCAAGGGCAAGCTTTCGCAGCCCATTGCTGTTGGCAACAATCGAAGAGGCGTTTTTCCAGATGATATGCAAGAATGGGGCAGAGAGTTTGTGATAGAGGCGGAAATCATAAGGACGAAAGCCGGGGACGTCCCCGCCGCGCAAGGAAACGACGTACGGAATTTTATAGATCCACTTCAAAAACAAGGCCACAGCGCCCGAAGGCAAGCCAAAAAAGGCCAAGGTGACATCCGGGCGGAACCGGCCGAGCAGGCTTAAAGCCCGAAAGGAGGAGAAGAAAATAAACGAGATTTGCTCGAAGGCGTTCGAGCGGTCCATCTTGCGGCGCAAGGTTGACAAGCGAACGATCCTGACCCCGGCGCGAGTTTCTTCAAAAGGCAAACCATCCCAATGCGAGGTCAGAACCAGGACTTCATGCCCGCGTTGAACAAGGCCGCGGGCGAGGTTCGAACCGGCATTGCCCGCCCCGCCGCCGATGGGAGGATATTCGCTGTTGATAAGCAGAATCTTCATATCATGCGACGGGCTTTTTGAGATAGAAGACGTTGAGAAAACACCAGTTGGGATAGCCCAGCAAACGGTTATAGATCCCGTGCAACCAAATCACATTGGAGGGCATGATCACCGTAAAGATCGAAATGACAGGAAAGGTCGGGAAAACGCCCCTGCGCCGGGTAATTCGAAAATGTTTTTTCAGCATNNAAGAAGGAAATGCGCGAAGCCAGATGGGCGAGATTCGGGACGCTGATCAAGGCCAGCCCGCCGGGTTTGAGGATGCGCGCAAACTCAGCGATGGCTTTTTCCTGATCCGAGAAAATCAAGTGTTCGATCACGTCCGTACAGATAATGACATCGGCGGAGTTATCGGCAAGCCCTGAATTCAAGAAATTGCGCTGAAGGATAAACTCGGACGAATAATTCAGATCCATGCCGCTGATCTGATAACCCGCCTGGCGATATTCATTGACCAGCACGCCCTCGCCACAGCCCATATCGTAAATGACCTGATCCCTGGAGCATGAATTCAAGAACTTGCGCGCCAAGGCCATCTTCTGCAAATAGACCGGCAGATAGGGCCAGTCTTTTTCGGGATGGATATGATAGTCGCCGCGGTGGGCATATTCGCCAGAACGTTTCACGATGAGCCTCGAAAGAAAATATTAGTCATTCACCTTACGCAGTTTTACCACGGAGCGCACAGAGATCACGGAGAAATTCTCTTTAATAGTCTTTGTGAACTTCGCATCACAGACAAAACACCGGGGTTCACAACCACCTAGGCGCAATTCAGCGCGCCCCTACAAAAACGCAATGCCATTTAGGGACAGGATTCCGTCCCAACCGTGCGGGGAGCATAAACCTGAAGATTATTGCTTTGCAAACCCAGAACCGGTTGGTATTCGCACAGGATGGGAGCCGCGATATATTGATTCCAGGCGTTATTCTCCTCCGAGAAGGCCTCGCCGGTTTTCACGCCAGTATTCAACTTGCGGGAAACGATCAACGCAAAGCGATGCCGATGAAGATCGGAGTAAAACGCGGATAGCGCAGGAGTGTTATGCGACATGGCGATTTCCATCAGGGCCACGAGTTCATCATCAGGGACGAGCGGCACGGCGCGGATGGAATCGAAGGCAAGCAATTGACGCTCCGAGATAAAGAGGACCTGGCCTCCCTGGGCAGTGACGGGAGCGACCGCGGCCTGCAAAGCTTTTATATCGGCCTGAGACTGACGCGGATTATAAGCCGCCCACTGACCGACATAATCGAGAGGAAAGACAAAGGGCATGAGGAGGGCCAGAACAAGCACAGGCCACGGGATGAGGCCCCAGTCAGCGCGCCCCGATTCAGGCCGGACACGATCCGCAAAAAAGTAAACGGCGATGACCATCAAGAGAACTTCATAGGCGTCCATGTCGTGCAAGTCGGCACCGCCGCCGATCTTGACACTGACCGCCAAACAGCCGACGAACAAAACCAGCAAGATCAATCCCAAACTGATGACACGGAGCGGATGCAGACTGGCGAGGCGGCCACGCAAAGCGAACCAAAGTCCGAGCCACAAGGGAAGCGAAAGCAGAATGATCCCGGGCAGGATGCCAAGCGGAAAGGCCGGGCTGGGAAGCAAGCGATTCCACAGCAAGGGCGAACTTAAACTGGAACGAAAGGCGCTGAGATCCTGAACACCGGATATGTGCACATAAAACTGCTGACCTGCCAAGGCGCTGAGCAAGCCAAGCACGCCCCAGGCCAGCGGTTTCGCCAAATATTGAAAGATGTTTTTAGCTTCAGATACCGGCTGTTCAAGCAGAACCAAAGCCGCGGCCAGCGCGGCCGGCACGGGATACCAATTCACGCCGCTCATGCCCGCCCAAAACGAGGCCACCAGGACGGCAATCAACGAGCGCCAGGGATGTTTAAGCTCCACACCCCAGAGGACCAGGATGACACAAACCTGCAAATAGTAATACACGGGGCCTTGCAAAAGATAGATAAAACTCCAGCCAGCGACCCACAAAGCCAAGGCTTTACCGCCAAGATGCAAGCGGCGCACAAGAAGCCACGAGGAAAGAGCGGTGATCCCAATCCATAAGAAAAGCGCCTGCCAGAGGCGATGCGCCCAGAGCGGAAGCCCATGAATCAAATACGGAATCGCCATGAGGATATAGCGCGTGGCGTGCCAGGGAGAAAGCGGAACCTTGATCCCATACAAGGATTGACTCACCCATAATGAACCGTAATAAAAGCGGCTGGTCTCAGAATAACTGATGGAAAATGGATCGGCGTTGACCAGACTCAGGTTCGCATAAATTTGATACGAAACGGCCTGGATCAAAACCACGGAGGCGAAGGAGCCTGCCCAAGAAGAGGAGGTCGATCCTTTCCAGAGCAGGATTTGAAGCAAGCTTATCCACCAGAAGACCCAAAACAGCGGGAAAAAACCGGGCAGGGTCTTGCCAAAAACAACCAGCTTAACGAAAGGGGGAACAAAGGCCAAGGCAAGCAAGGGAAGGAAAGCCAGAACACGCCAAGCCGAATTGAATTTTAGGCTGTCAAGCCTCTGAAAGAAATTCCCCAACTTCCCGGTTTGCAGAGCATAAAACAAGAAGGCGCTGACCATGATTGTGATGAGGCAGGCGAGAAATAGAATCGTCCATTTGGAATGCCAGAGGGAAACGTCCATGGCAGAGACGCGCACGAACGTTTGAACGAAGGCAGCAAGCCCGATCAAGAATCCCAAGCCAAACCAAGTCTGCCAGAAGGTCTTCGATGAGATCGGCTTCATCATCAATTTTTAGACCCAGGTTCGCGCTCGAGATCCATAGCGGAGAGAATAGCCGGAAGATAGACCGCGCCGGGCAAACTGGCAATCATATAGAAAACGCGGATCAAGACTGCCAGGGTCAGGGCGACCGCCGTGCTAATCCCGCCCACCCGGGAAAAGAGAAAGGTCAACGAAAGTTCCTGAACGCCAAAGCCATTGATGGAAATCGGGATCAGCGTGACAAAATAGGCGATGCTCCACAAACCGACGATCAACAAAAAAGACATATGCCCGCCGAGCGCGGAAACCAGAACCGCAATCGCCAGGCAGGTGAAAAGAACATGTCCCCAGGTGCAGACCAAGGCCGCCACCAAGGCCCAGGGTTTCCGAAGCCAGAGTGAAAAGGTCTGCAAGGTGCGCTTGATGAAGTCCCAGCCTTTTTGAAAGATAGGCGGCAGCGCGAGCGTCGAGACGGCAGAAGCCGGCACAAGAACATGCCAGGCAGGAATCAAGCCGAAGGGCAAAACAAAAAGCATGGAGAACGCGCCAATCAAGCGATCGGCAACCAAAGAGGCGAGGCTGACGGCGCGGTCATAACCCATTTGCATGGCGCCCGCCAAGCGAACCACATCACCGCCAATGGTGGTCGGTAAAAAGTTGGATGAGAACAAACCGGTAAAGGTGAGGGCGAGAGCCTCGGAAAAGGAAACGCGGACTCCCCCGGAGCGAAGAAGGATGTACCAGCGAGTGATGACACAAAAACGGGAAAGCAGAATAAAGAGGAAGGCCAACAGGATTTGCAAGAAGGAAATCTGTTTGAAGGCGGCCATGATCTCATCCCAGCCCTGGCCGCGCACCAGCAGAACGATCAGGCCAATAGCAAGAAGAGTGCCAATGAAGCGAAGAAGAAAACGACGGTTATCCGAAAGCCAATCCGTCACTTGCGTTCCTTCTTTCCTTCGATGACGGTACGCACGGTATAGGTGGGCTTATGCTGGGATTCGTGATAGGTACGAACGAGAAGCTCGGCAATCAGGCCCATGAGAATGGATTGAAAGCCGAGGATCAAGAACATAATAGCGAGGGGCAGAAGCGGCGAGGCCGTGACAGAAGTGCTTTCAAGGATCTTGCGAGCCGCAAGATAGGCAAGGGTGACAAGGCTGGCGAACATCAAGACGATGCCCGTACCGCCAAACAAACGAATGGGTTTATTGCCATAGCTCAAAAGGAATTTGACGGTGACCAAGTCAAGCACCACTTTCATCGTCCGCTCCAAACCATATTTGGCCTTTCCATGAAGGCGCGGATGGTGATGGACAGGAAGCTCGGCGATGCGCGCACCGACTGAATGAGCAAAGACCGGAATAAAACGATGCGTCTCACCGTATAGATGAAATTCATCCAGCACTTCCCGGCGATAAGCTTTGAGGGTACAGCCGTAATCATGCAGATGGACACCGGTCACCCACGAGATCAGGCTGTTGGCCATGACCGAAGGCAGGGTGCGGGTGAGGTTGTCCTTGCGATCCTTGCGCCAGCCGCTGACCACATCATAGCCTTCATCGAGTTTGGATAACAACATGGGGATATCGGCAGGGTCGTTTTGCAGATCGGCATCCAATAAAATAATCACTTCCCCTTTGGCGTAATCAATGCCAGCGGCGATGGCGGCAGTCTGTCCAAAGTTGCGGCGAAAGACAACCACGCGCACATGCTTATCCTGCTGCGCCAGTTTCCGCAACACTTCCAGACTTTTGTCGCGGCTCCCGTCGTCAATGAAGATCACCTCCCAGGTTTTCTTCAACGACTTCATGGCGTCCGTGACCGCGTCAAAAAGAAGCGGCAGGTTTTCCTCTTCGTTATAGACAGGAATGACGAGAGAAAGATAAGGCACAGAATCTCCTAGGAGAGAAATTTGAAATCAGCCACAGATAAATACAGATGAACGCTGATAGAAGATAAACAATTATGGACGGTAAAAAACCTCTAATTGCGGGCGAGCGGTTTCAAGCGCTCCATATCCGCATCCACCATCAACTGCACCAACTGCCCGAAATTCATAGTTGGCTCCCAGCCCAGAACACTGCCCGCCTTGTGCGGGTCAGAGACAAGCAAATCCACTTCCGCCGGACGATAATACAACGTATCCTGAACAACATATTGATTGTAATCCAGTCCCACGCGGCTGAAGGCCAGCTCGCAAAACTCACGAACGGAATGGGTCTCACCCGTGCCGACCACGTAATTATCGGGCTGATCCTGCTGGAGCATCAGCCACATGGCCTTAACATAGTCACCCGCAAAACCCCAGTCGCGGCGCGATTCCAAATTGCCGAGACGCAGTTCCCGGCTCAAGCCCAACTTGATGCGCACTGCGCCATCCGAAACCTTGCGCGTGACAAATTCAAGACCACGGCGCGGGCTTTCGTGATTGAAGAGGATGCCGGAAACCGAGAACAAGTTAAAGGATTCGCGGTAATTGACGGTGATCCAATGACCGTAGGTCTTGGCGACGCCATAGGGACTGCGGGGATAAAAGGGGGTGGTTTCCTTCTGCGGAACTTCCAGCACCTTACCGAACATCTCGCTGGAGGAGGCTTGATAAAATTTGATCTTCGGATTGATGAAACGGATGGCTTCCAAAAGACGCGTGACGCCGAGGGCGGTCACATCGCCGGTCAGAACCGGTTGATTCCAGGAGGTGGGCACGAAGGATTGAGCGGCCAGATTGTAGATCTCATCCGGCTTATATTCCTCGAGCATGGAAAGCAAAGAACCCTGATCGGTCAGATCACCCTGAACGATCGTGATATCATCCAAAAGATGCTGAATGCGTTCATAGGTCACGGTGCTGGCGCGGCGCGCCATGCCAATGACGCGATACCCCTTGGAAAGCAATAATTCGGCAAGATACGAACCATCCTGTCCGGTAATTCCCGTNNAGGGCAGTGGACATCCAATCTCCTCTTTAGATGCGTTCAAAATTCAACAGTTGAATTATACCGCACTCGGTATTATATAAACCCTGTCATGGGCATGTCAAGCAGATTTTGAGACGGCACGGCGATCCCAAAGCCAGCCCCCCGCAATAATGGCAAGACTGACCAGGACGATCAAGCCGATCATCAGGAAGAACGGGATCTGCCCGCCGAAGTGATAATAACGACTGGCATACCATTGCAAGAAGATCAGCACCGCCAGCACTTCGACGGCGACGATGCGCGGCAGCCAGGCATCACGGTGGGCGCGCCACCAAATCCAGGCATAGGCAGAGGCCAGCGCCTGAAAGGCAAGCAGCCAGAGGCGATAACGGGGATTGTCCCACTGGTCACCGCCGCCGCGAATGGAACAAACCAGAACCCACAGCCAGGAAGCAGACACGATCCATAACCAAAGGCGGCGTTCCGGACCGGGAGGCGTGCGCCAAGCCGCGATGAAACTGTAAATCATGAAAGGCAAAAGCAAATACCAGCCCAAGGCACGGGAAATCCCGATGATGCGCCAGGTCAAGGTGGACGGGTCGGTGAAGGCAGCCGGCAGAACCGGCTGTAATAACCCATAACCAATCGCAAACAACAATTGTTCGCTGGTGTTCATCTTTTTAAAAAGCGATTGAATCCAACCCGAGCCGCGTTCGAGGCGATAGGTATCCCACTTGGCAGCAGCGCGGAACCAATCCAGAACCACGCCGAGCGGAGATTGAGCGCCAAAATCGTTGTTGCGATTCAGACCCCATGCAAGGACAAACAAGGCGAGAACAAAAATCACGGCGAGGGCAACCAGCGCCTGCCAGGGAATGCTTTTGTGGCCGCCGCGCACGTAGATCCAGACGGCAAAGACCAGCAAGGTCACCAAGGCAACGGCAGGATTGACGAGCAACATGCCAATCAAGCCGACAGCCATCCAAAGCCAAGCGCTTCGACCCTTCGATACTCCCTTTGGTCGCAGGGCAGCGCTGCTGGCTTCGACAGGCTCAACACCCGCGCCGCCCTGTTTTAGCCAAAGGGCAAAGCCCCAGAGCGACATGGCGATAAAGGTAAGCAGAAACGGCTCACGCATTTGAGCGCCGCCGGTAAGGATCGATTCGGGATAAAGGACAAAGAGCCAACAGGCAACGACAGCCAGTTTCTCATCCCAAAGAAGACGCGTGGCTTTATACAGGAAAGGCACACCGAGAGCGGCAACCAGGGAGGCGAGCAGGATAATCAACAAGGGACGCTGGGCATCCGGCGAAAGGTAACGATAGGTAAAGGCGCTGAAAGCCAACAGGCCGCCGTATTGGTCGGTGTAATAGCTTCTATCGAAGGCGGTCCATAAGGGCTTGCCGGAACTTGCTAATTGCCAGGCTTGATCGTCACGGCGATGGGCATCGGTGAAGACATAACCGGCCTTGTCATCGGGTGTGTTATGACCGTTGATGGGCAGGGCAATGTAAACGGCGACACCTGCGGCGAGACGAAGAAGAAGGGCGAGGCCGATCATCCAGGCAAGAGTACGCGGCGCGT
>PMLN01000310.1 GCA_003158885.1 Anaerolineae bacterium | reverse complement strand
GATCAAGATTGATTCCATGTACAATTCGTTATTCCACCGCGCATAATGATATATTCCAAATTTGGGTAGTCCTGCGGTGGGATGGAATGGATCGTGGCTTCGAGATATCCAGCCTTATTAAAGGATCTCGTCAAGATACTGGCTTTCGGCCAGAGAGCGGGCCATCGGCACGGGTGGCGGGCAATTTGCTCGCCTTCAACCGTCCACGGCCAGCCTGTTCGTTCGGTGAGAGCAAGGGGAAGTTCGGAGTTGGATAGCAAGTTTTTATTTCCAGTTCGCGCGAATGGCTTCAAAGTCATCCAGCATTGCAAACACCGCGCGGACATAATCCCGATTGGTGAATTTTCCGGCACGTGCCAAACCTTTCACGATCAAGTCGCTCCGCAGAGTGGGATCATCGTGAATTCTCTTGACTGCCGAGGCGATCTCATCCGGGCTGGATGGATTTGCTCCCAGTACGGCGTCGCCGAACTGTTCCTCCGAACCGTGTACGTTGGAAGCAATGACCGGGCATCTGCAGGCAAAGGCTTCCAGCGGTGGGAGGTTCTCAGGCCCGAAATAGGATACGTAAGCCAGGGCAAATGCGCCTGCATAAAGGGCAATTAAATCTTCGCGGGGAACAAAACCCAGAATATGGGTGCTCTCCTCCAAATGAAGTTCTTCGATAACCGATCGGACGTGCTCAAGGTTACCTTGGTCCGAGCCGGTCAGCACAAGATCGAGATCGATTTTATATTTTTCGTGCAAAATATTGAGCGCCCTGAGAAGATTGACATGATTCTTATGTGCCCAGAATTGGGCGGGATAAAACAAATACTGCTTGGATAGGTCGTACTTCCTCCGTACTAACGTGATGTCATCCTCTGATGGAACCGACTCGATGCGCGGGGTGGGATGTGGCAATCGGCGAAAATGTTCTGGCGGGATTTGATAAAAAAGTTCCAGCTCATTTTGACCGGCTTGGTTTGGAACAATGATTTGGGTTGCACGCCGCAGAAAATTGGCGTAATGGGTTTCACGGTAGTCCCAGCCCCCTGGCCCTTTATGGCTGACTTCGGGGAACCAGGGTTGCAGGCGGTGCTGGATATCCCACATGGTGGCGATATAGGGTACTTCCACCGGCCAGTAAATAGTGGTGACAAACCACATAAGTTGTATTCCGTCATGCTCTGCCGCTGTTTGCAGGGGAGCTTGAGGCGTGATCACTAGATTCTCCCAGCCCATTTTTTTAGCGATCTCTGATAAGAACATTCGCCTCGGCGGAATCTTTTTGGGAAATTTTAGCCGTTGCGCTCTTATATTTTTTGCCGAGGGCAAGGGCTCTTTGGATCGACTTGAACTTCCGATAAAATAGAGGCTGAATTCGTGGTGGGATTCTGTGGAAAGTTCCAGCAATGCCTGCAGGATTTCCTGTTCAAAGGTGTATCCTCCTCCAGAGATCGGCTTAACGCTCGGAAAGAAAACACCGACCTTCATTTTGATTTTCCTTCCTTGCGCGCCATGGCCACAATGTGCCATGTTTCTGCGTTGATCTGCTCGTTTTTCTGGAAGCCCGGGAACCATTTCAAGGGATGTAAATTGGCTTGCTGTAAAAAAAAGTTCATTTCTTGTACCAGAAAAAAGCGGTTCACTTGCGTCTCGCGTAGGGTTTGATGGGTTCCATCCGCGTTCAGTTCATGAATGGTGTATGCGACATGGCATAGCTGCTCACGGTAATCCACGCGCGTTTCCGAAATGCGTTCGATCTCGCTGCTGGGAGTTTGGAAGCGGCGGACGCGCACTGGGTCATAGCTCCGGAGCATTGCACCGGCATGCCAGAATTCAAAGAGAAAGATTCCGCCATCGGCAAGATGGCGATGGACTCCGTTGAACACTTGGAGAATACTCTCGTTTGTGGCCACATAGCCCAGCGAATCGAACAGGCAGATGATCGCATCAAAGGGACGTTCGGGCACATCCAATGTGCGCATATCCTGCTGGCGAAAATCAACGCGTGAGTTCTTCTTTTGCGCCTTTTCTTTTGCCCGCCCGAGCATATCGGGCGAATAGTCTATGGCGATGATCTCATAACCGTATGGTTCCAGCAAAAGGGAATGTGTGCCTGTGCCGCAGGCTAATTCCAGCATTTTTTTAGCCTTGGGATTAAAGGTTTGAATACATTGATGAACGAAAGCCGCCTCTTTTGCATAAGGTTTATCTTCGTAAAACAGGTCATAAAGTTCCGCGTGGCGGCCGATATAGGAGCTTTGAGGCGGATCGGACATGTTAACCTTCATGCAGTTCGTGGATCGTATCGGCGATGGTACGGATGTGGTCTTCGCTTAGCGTGTGAGTGGATGGCAGGTACAGGCCGGTGGCCCATAAATGGTCCGCAATGGGGAGCGGATCCGCGCGGAAGCCGGGGATTCCCTGTAGGCATGGCTGTTGATTCATGGGACAGAAGAAAGTACGGGTTTCAATGCCCGCCTCCGCAAGTTTTGCGGTCAATTGGTCGCGCGATAGGCCAAACTCTGGCGCGACCGTGATGGCGTACATCCAATAAACGTTGCGCGCCCAATTCAGTTCTGCGGGAAGCTGTAAACCGGGAACATCATTTAAATAGCGGTTATAGGTATGTGCCACGCGGCGCTTTTCTTCGATGATGCGCTCGATTTTGTTTAACTGTGCCACGCCCATGGCGGCCTGATAGCCTGTCATTCGGAAGTTGTAGCCGAGCACCTCATGGCGGAAGCGCGGGGTGGTGAAACCGAGGTTGCGCAATAAGCGCAGGCGTTCGGCCAATTTCTCATTATTGGTGACGACCATGCCTCCTTCACCGGTGGTGATGATTTTATTGGCATAAAAACTGAAACAAGCCATATCGCCAAAACTGCCCACTTTGCGGCCGCGCACGGTTGCACCGTGCGCCTCGGCGGCATCTTCGATGACGATCAAATGATGCTTGTGCGCAATTTCCATCAAACGATCCATATCCACTGGATGTCCGTACAGGTGCACCGGGATGATGGCGCGCGTTTTGGGCCCGATCAGGCCTTCCACCAGGTCAAGGTTCAAATTCCAGGTGATGTTTTCCGAATCGACCGGCACCGGTACGGCGTTGCTGTGTGCCAGGCATAAAGCCGTGGCAATGTTGGTGCATGCGCTGACCAGCACTTCATCCCCCGGCTGGATGCTGGCCGCATCCACGGCCAACTGCAAGGCCGTCGTTCCGCTCGTTGTCGCGATCCCGTATTTACATCCGCAATATTCGGCGAAGCGCGTCTCGAATTCGTTCAGCGCTTCTCCAAAATTTCCGGAGATTTCCCCGCGTTTAAGAGCGGCGACCACCGCATCAATTTCATCCTGCTCGACCACGGGTTCAAAAACGGGAATTTTCATTTTGGGAACTCCACATTTACTTTGTCATACTCGCTTCCAAGAAAAGGCCCTTGTTTCACGCTGATGCACTGCATAGCCTCGATCACCCGGATGGAATGCACACCGTGGATCAGCACAATGGCGTCTCCGGCCTTGAGGATGACCTCACGGAACAACTTGCCTTCATCGGTATAGAGTTGAACGGCCACCACGCCTTTCTGCACGACAAACATTTGTTGCAGGTCGTTGATCTCGCGTGGAAATGGACGATGGTAATGAGGCGGCTCGACAAAACCCGTTTGATGCGCCAACAATCCGAATTGGAATGATGACTCAGCTGGGGAGAAAAAGGTGGTTTTCTCCACCACGGTGTCTGCCCGGATGATTTCGGCGTAGCGCTTGCCATTGTATTCGATGGTATCTATCATAATGGTTAAATTCGATTCAGGTGAAATAGGTCCTTGATGAATGCTGTCTGGTTATTCTCTACGTCAATAACCTGCATGTCTTTAATGGCTTCGATTCGTTGGCGGCCGCGCAGATAGGTGAACTCGCCTTCCGGATTGCGCGACTCTCGGAATTTGGATTCCGCATAGCCTTGTGCGGCTGTCTTGACAGGAATTTTACCAATCTTATCCTTGCGTACAAAGTGGGCATTGTTTCCAGCCGAATTGCTTCCTACAAAATCATAGCCTTTTTTCTCTGCCAGTAGACAGAGGGCTTTGAGCGATGCGCCCCAAAACAAATTGGAAAAATGCGCCTTCGTACGATGAAAGGTCGGATCGTAGGGGATGGTGATGGCGTACTCCGCTCCGAAGACGCTGTTGTATTCGACGGTCACGATCACGGGCTCCACCACGTGAATGGCCTCCCAGACCCAATAGTCATTGCCGTCAATATCTATGCTGAGCAGGCCGATATCGCCGCTGAAACCTGCCGCTTCAAAGAGCGTATTGATGTTATCGCGGTCAACGAATTGGGCGACGGCTCGCAGGTCGTGACGCCAGTAATAGGGCTGGCGTTTGACCACCTCGATGTTCGTAGGATCGCCGTCAATGATCAGGCCGCTCCAGTTATTGTTTAAGAGCAGGAAGCGCGTGTTGGACTCGGTGTAGTCTTGAACGCCAAACTCGATAAATTGCTCAACGGAAGGCAGGGTCTGTCCAATCAGGTATTGCAGGATGCCATCATCGCCAAACTGCGAGAAGACTTGAAATTCAGCTTCCTGAATATTTTCATAAATACCATGAGAGCAAATCTGATTGGCAAGCATTCTCCCCATCAACAGGCGCTCATGAAGATCGTCTTCCGCAATTCTTCGCCCGGTTTGAACCTTCATGGAAAACGGACTGCGCTGTGCTGGAACACGGTTTGTTAAGTCTCTAAGTCGTTTTTTCATGAATATCCTTATTCCAACTAAATTTTGTCAACAGGCCTGCTTTTGCCCGAAATCCACCTCATCAAATTGAACGGGAAATTTCTCTTAATTGTTGGACGTGTTCCACATTCTCTTTGCCAAAGTTTTGGACATTCAGGGTTTTCCAGGGCGGGAGGCCAGGTTTGCGGGATGGATGGAACTTCTCCAAGATCACTCAATGCCCATTTGTATTGACCGCTGGCATTCGTACCATATTCATCGAATCCGGCATGATCCACCATGCTGTGTGGGGGTCGCAGGCACAACCCGCTGTTAAAAATGTGCAGGTAGGAAAACCGTACTGCCCAAATATTCCTTTCCTTCTCGATCTTTGCCATTTTCATCAAATCAGCACCGTATCGGTATACATCAATATCTCTCTCGATGCAAGAGTTTACCAGAGAGATCGCATCTTGTTCCATGCCCTTCCATGCCCTTGCCCAGCTTCCCCAGCTCCACGACTCCGCGCGGCCATCAAAATAGGGCTGGTTAGTGACAGTGGATGGCGTCACGCGTGGGTGTGTCCAGCCGGTAACGCTCATTACCCTTGGATCATCTTTGTAATGTTCCAGCGCAGCACAAAGGTAATGATATGTTCCTGGTACGCAGATCAAGTCATCTTCGAACACGATCATCATCTCGTGTTTTTCTAGGATCTCGCTTACACCGGTCAGGATGGATGTGCCTAGACCTAGGTTTTTTTCTCTTTCAACAATGTGGATCTCACACCAATCCACCTGATGCAAAATCTGGCGCACTTCGCGCACGCGCGGCTCTACATCGGAGGTCTTGGCTCCATCGGCAAAGACGTACATCAGCGGAACGTTATTTTCGCGCAAACACGCGAGTGTGCGCTTCAAGTGTTCAGGACGGGCATAAGCAAAGAGAACAACGGGAATCTTTTGGGACATAATCAGTCTTTTGATCAAGTACTCTGAATTTTGCGAGCCCAAATTTCAAGAACCAGCGCTTTGAACGAAAGTGGAGCTACCGCGGAGGCCGGAAACTCGCCGCGAGAAAGCTGGCGCGCCGCCTGCGGAGTTAGAATACCCGATTCGACAAGCATTCCATCCACCAGCAGCATGCCGTAATGCTCAAATATTTTATTATGCCATTCCCGCACAGGCGGAGCAAAGCCGCGTTTAGGCTGGGAAAGAATTTCCGGAGGCAACAGATCAGCTACAGCTTGCTTTAGCCAGTGCTTGATCGGTAAAAGGTGATCGGGGTGGGCGCGCCTCAAACCAATGACGGTTTCCACTAAGCGATAATCCATAAAGGGCAGACGCAGTTCCACCGAGTTGGACATACTGAGTCGGTCGCCTTGGGCAATACCATTCTCAAGCAAATAGGTCTCGGTTATCAACTTTGTGAGTGTTACCGGAATATCCGGCCAAGGGTGCTGGAAACAGTATAATTTTTCGGGGAGGGCATGATCAAGCTTGAATTTGAATTCTTCCTGGTAACAATCTTCTGCCCCGGCTTTTGCCAGTATGAAGTCGGGAACTGTTTCCATGAATATCATCTGTTCAGAGGAGGTATACAGATCACGAAAATACTCTTCCTGCACGCTCATTCCAAAGCCCTCTAGAATCCAATGCGCAAGCGCTCGAGGGCGATAAGTGTGGGGAGGAGAGAATCTTAGGTAATTTAATATATCCGCCTTCCCGTTGAGCAATGCTTGTTTGCGAATGGTTTGAAGGGCAGCCTGACGAACATCCTCATACCAAAATAACTCATCGCCTCCCTGACCCTGTAACAGGACGGGTACACCCATATCCCGGGCTTTGCGCGAAACAGCATAATAACCAAAGCCGGAAATATCCGCAATTGGGTCGTCACGATTAATAACCAATTGCGGAAAGAAATCCACCATCTCCTCGGTGGAAAGTTCCACTTCATGAAAATCAATTTTCAGTTTTGCCGCCAGTGACTTGGCGATTTTGCGTTCATCGTTTTCCGGGTAGCCCGGATAGCCAATTGAGAAGGCTTGCAAAATGCCCGGATATTTATTGGCGGTCAACGCCGCGATGGCGCTCGAATCCACGCCGCCGCTCAACGCGACTCCGACTGGCACATCCGAACGGATCACCAGCTCGCTGACCGTTTCCAGTTCGCGTCGAATGGTACTGACGGGATCGTCTTCCAGCGGAGGGATATCTTCCATCCGCCAATAAGTTCTTTCGGTAACCTGCCAAGGTTCCACATGAACAACTAACATACCTCCGGAGGGTAATTTCCGTACACCTCGGATGGGGGTACGCGGCTCAGGCACATATTGATAATGAAAATATAGGTTAACTGCATCCGGGTCAAACT
>PMLN01000291.1:28128-28410 GCA_003158885.1 Anaerolineae bacterium | reverse complement strand
ATATTCGGTGAATTCATAGGTGCGTGCGGCCAGGGCTTTCGCGCGCGGCAGCCAGAGCGGATCGTCTGCGAATAGTTCTGCGTAGTTGTGACGGATCATGTGCGCGCATGAGCCGGAAGGGATGATGACATCACAGACTTCCGAAGTTTCTAAGGACTTCGGAAGTCTTTCGAATACCCGGATGATATGTTCCGCGATCTGGCGCGCTTCCGTCCGCAGTCCGGCATTGAAGGTGGGCTGGCCGCAGCACGTCTGGTCGCGTGGGAATTCCACCTCCACGCC
>PMLN01000291.1:0-28069 GCA_003158885.1 Anaerolineae bacterium | reverse complement strand
ACGGAGATCACAGAGTCCACAGAGAAAGATGAAAGAAAAAAAGACTCTGTGAACTCTGTGTTGAATGATTCTGAAGTCTCAGGCATCTCTCCTACCTCATCTGCGCACATCCGTCGAATCCGTGTCATCCGTGTTCCATTCCGATTCCCGAATATCCAATATCGAGTATCGAATATCGAATATCGAGTACCGAATATCGAGTACCGATTCCCGAATCCCCGATTCCCGATTTCCCTCTTCCCTGATTTTTTAATTTTGCTGGTATGATTCTGCCGCTATGAATACATTCCGTTCGAAATTACCCAATCACTTTGACCTCCCCAAGCGCATCGATCGTCTTGGCGAACTTGCCTATAACCTGTGGTGGACGTGGCAGCCGGAAGCCGCGCGCATCTTTGGCCGACTTGATTACGACCTGTGGGAAAGCCTGGGCCATAACCCGATCCAGTTCCTGCGCGAAATTGGCCGGGTGCGTCTCAACCAGGCCGCGGATGAAGAGGAATATCTGGCGTTATACGACCGCGTCTTTTTAGCTTTCGATGCGTACATGTCCCAGGCCGAACCCTGGGCGGCGCGCGCTCATCCCGAATTGGCGAACCGTCCCATCGCGTATTTTTCGATGGAATATGGCCTGCACGAAACCCTGCCGATCTATTCCGGCGGCCTCGGTGTTCTGGCGGGCGATCACCTGAAGGAAGCCTCGGATTTGGGTTTGCCGTTGGTGGGTGTGGGCCTCATGTATGGGCAGGGTTTTTTCACCCAGCACATCAGTGAAGACGGCTGGCAGGAAGCCATCAACAACGAACTTGATTTTGAAGACCTGCCGGCGATACCGGTCCTTGCGGACGACGGAAGCCGCATGACGGTGGATATCGAATTCCCCGAGCGGAATGTCACCTTGGGCTTGTGGGAAATCCGCGTGGGACGTGTGCCGCTCTACCTGCTGGATTCGAACATTGATCCCAATTCAGAACTCGATAAAAATCTAACGGCGCGCCTGTACTGGTCCGACCTTGACCTGCGCGTCATGCAGGAAATCGTCCTGGGTGTGGGGGGCGTGCGCATGTTACGCGCCCTCGGATACAACCCGTCCGTCTGGCATATGAATGAAGGCCACGCGGCCTTCCTGACCATCGAGCGGGCACGCGAACTCGTGGCCGCGGGGCACACCTTTGCCGAAGCGCTCGAAAAGACGCGCGGACAAAACATCTTTACCACACATACGCCGGTCCCGGCAGGCAACGATGAGTTCCCGCTGTGGTTGATTGATAAATATTTTTCGGCCCTCTGGCCGCAGTTGAAAATCAGCCGCGAACAATTCTTCGATATCGCGCGCCATCACGTGCCAGCCGGCGAGACCTTCAGCATGGGCGTGCTGGCCCTGCGCAATGCGAACGGCCGCAACGGCGTTTCCGAATTACATGGGCGCGTAGCGCGCCGCATGTGGCATTTCCTGTGGCCGGATCACGATGAGGACGAAGTGCCGATCCAGTATGTGACCAACGGCGTGCATACCGCCAACTGGATGGCGCGGCGTCTGCGGAACCTGTTGAGCAAGCATTTCGGCGAAGACTGGATGGAGCGCCTGGATGACCCCGATCTATGGACCAAACTCGATGAGATCCCCGATGTCGATCTATGGAATGTGCGCCTGCATCTCAAGCGCAAGCTGGCTTTCTATATGCGCGAGCGCGTGCGCGATCGCTGGGAAGAGGGGGGCTACCATCCGGTGCAGGTGGTGTCCTCCGGCGTGATGATCAATCCCTACGCCTTGACCATCGGCTTTGCGCGCCGCTTTGCAATCTACAAGCGCGCCAGCCTGGTGTTATCGGACGTGGAGCGCCTGCTCGATATCATCAACCGTCCGAACATGCCGGTGCAGATCATCTTTGCGGGCAAGGCTCATCCGGCCGATGAAGCGGGCAAGCAGCTCATCCAGCAGGTTTACCGCCAGGTGAAACGCGCCGAAACCAGCGGCCGCCTGGTCTTTCTGGAAGATTACGATATGAACCTGGCGCGCTATCTGGTGCAGGGCGTGGATGTGTGGATGAACACGCCGCGCCGCCCGATGGAAGCCAGCGGCACATCCGGCATGAAAGCCGCCCTCAACGGCGCCTTGAATTTTTCCGTGCTGGATGGCTGGTGGCGCGAAGCCTTCAACGGTCACAATGGCTGGGCCATCGGCGAGGATAAGGATATGGATGCGCCCGAGACCCAGGACCACGAAGACGCGCAGAGTTTATACGACACCCTGGAGAACGAGGTCATCTCGCTCTACTATGACCGCGATCCAAAGGAAATTTCGCATGAATGGATCGCGCGCGTCAAGGATTCGATGAAAACCGTGATCCCGCAGTTCAGCACGCGGCGCATGGTCAAGGAATATGTGGAACGCTTTTACGTCCCCGCGCTGAAATAATCGTGTTCGCATTTCTTTTCTCCCCTGTGGACTGGGCCATCGCGCTGATGATCTTCGGTCTGCGCGTCACCGATATGTCGCTCGACACACTGCGCATGTTGTTCGTGATGCGCGGGCGCAAGGGCATTGCCTGGACGCTCGGTTTCTTCGAAGCGGGGATTTACATTGTCGCCATCACGCGCGTGCTGTCGAATTTGAACAATCCCCTGACGATCCTGGGCTACGCGGCGGGATTTGCCACCGGAAACGTGGTGGGCATTTTGATCGAAGAGCGCCTGGCGATTGGGCATATTCAAATGAGCATTGTCAGTTCGGCGCGCGGTGCGGCGCTGGCAGAGGCGCTGCGCGAGGCCGGTTTCGCAGTCACGGAGGTGTCTGCGCGCGGCAAGGATGGCATGGTGCATATGTTGAATGCCAGTGTGCTGCGGAAGGATGTGCCGAACGTCGAACGCGTGGTGCATGAAGTGGATGCAGAAGCCTTTGTCACATCGGCGGATGTGAGACCGGTGCGGCACGGCTTCTGGGGAGTGTAAATCGTATGATCGCCATTACGCGTGAGGTCAGCCGTTCCATTATCCATTGCGAGCTCACACATCTCGAGCGCAGGCCGATTGATATTCAGCGGGCGCGCGCCCAACATGCAGAATACGAAGCCGCCTTGAAGCATCTCGGCCTGGCGGTTCTATCCCTGCCCGAAGAGCCGAGCCTGGCCGATTCGGTTTTTGTGGAAGATACCGCGCTGGTATTGGATGAATGTGCGATCATCCTGCGCCCCGGAGCGGACTCGCGCAAGCCTGAGACAGAATCCATCGCCAAAGCTTTATCCCCCTATCGCAAATTGTTTACTATCCAGGCGCCGGCGCGCGTGGATGGTGGGGATATTCTGCGGGTTGGCAGGCAGGTTTATATAGGCTTATCCACGCGCAGTGACACGAATGCCGCTGAGCAGATCCAGGATTTTCTCCAGCCTTACAGCTATGAAGTCCAGGTGGTGAGGGTGACAGGCTGCCTGCATCTTAAGTCCGCAGTGACGCAGGCGGCCGAAGATACGCTGCTGATCAACCCCGCCTGGGTCGATCCGGGGAATTTTGCGGGGATGAAGTTCATCGAGAGCGATCCTTCCGAAGCGTATGCGGCGAATGCCCTGTGGCTGGGCGATAGCGTCTTATATCCCAAAGCATTTCCCCGCACGCGTAAGAAATTGATGGATGCGGGAATCAAGATAACTGATGTGGATGCCGATGAACTGGCGAAAGCCGAAGGCGCCTTGACCTGTTGTTCTCTGCTCCTGCGGGAGTGAACATGGCTTTACCAAAGTGAGAGAACGAACCGCGAAGAGCGCGAAGATATTTTCGGAATAGAACGCGGATGATTCAGAGAAGAGATGAAGCGCGAACTCAGAGAACGAACCGCATCGCCAAGACCGCAAAGGGTTTTTCTCTTGGCGTACTTCGCGGCCTAATGACGTTCACAAAAATCGATTAATATAGGTGGATGACATGGACACCGAAGGAACTAACCCGAGAGCAAATGGCGGAAAGGCGATACGAAGGAGTTCGTCTGCTGGAAAAAGGCAAAGTGAGACAGGCAGAAATTGCGCGGCAGCTGGGAGTGAGTCCAGCCGCTGTTTGCATCTGGGCCAGGAAGCTGAAAAAACATGGGAAAGAGAGTTTGAATGCAAGGCGAGCGAGTGGCCGTCCGTCGAACCTAACCGGTGAGCAGAAAAAGGAATTACTCAAGAAAATGTCTGCCGGTGCGTTGGCCTCTGGGTTTGATACCGAACGGTGGACGCTGGCCCGCGTCCAAGCCTTGATTAAGAAGGAGTTTGGCGTTCATTACCATCCAAACTACATGAGCCGCCTCTTGCACGATTTGGGCTGGAGTGTTCAAAAGCCCGAAACCCGGGCGATGGAGCGGGATGAAGAGCTAATCCTGGCTTGGGTAAGCAAAGACTGGAACAGGATAAAAAAAACGCAGCGGCTCGGCGCAGAAATCGTGTTTGAGGATGAATTTGGAATTTCCTACACGGAAACCGTTAGCACCACTTGGGCACCTCGTGGACAAACGCCTTATTTGAAGCGTGTTGGAAAATACCGTCGAGAGATTTCAACCATGGCAGGTCTGACTATCTCAGGAAAGATCTACAAGAAGCATTTTGAAGGTTCGATCAATTCTGTCAAACTGATCCAAGGTTTGGAACATTTTCGTCGCCAAATCCGGCGAGCCTTTATCCTCATTTGGGATCGCTCGCAAACCCATCGCAGCAAGTTGATGAAGGAATACCTTGCCAAACATCCTGAAATTCACATTGAGTTCTTGCCTGCGTATGCACCTGAAGTGAACCCAGAAGAATTCTGCCATGGAAACGTTAAACGCAAAGTCAAGAATGCCGTTTTTACTTCCAAACCGGAGATCCGCAAGAAATTGGATAACCGATTCGCTTCCTTGCGAAAACGCCCTACCGTCTTGCTCGGCTGTTTTCACCATGCTGGTCTTGCTCTTAAACAACTTTGGTGAACGTCAATAGCAGCTTGTCGGAGAGACAGGCTTAATGTTGAGATTGATTGCGATACGGGACGGGATCAGGCTCTGATTCCGTCCAAGCGGGCATAAAAAGGAGGCGATCCTCATCTTGAATTCTATTTGATTCCTATTTTTCTCAACCTGCGGGCGCGCTATACTGAGCGTGGGCACAAACTGCGGTTTTCTGCGACCTGTTCCGCGGGGCTAACCCACAGGGTGCTTCGCGAAGCCGCCTGCTCAGTACGTGGAAGCCCTTCGGGCTGGCGCAAAGAGTCGGATTTATCCGACTTTTACGAACTGAGGCAGGGCTTCAGCCCGCTGAATCCTGTTGAGCAACGTCTTGAAGTTTATCCGCGACGCGGATATAATCATCCCTAATCAAATAGAACCTTCGGGGCAGGGTGACATCTGCACACTGATCGTGTAGGTGAATTCCCGATCGGCGGTAAAGCCCGCTAGTGCCTGATGGCACATGACTCGGTGCAACTCCGGGGCCGACAGTATAGTCTGGATGGAAGAAGGTATTTTCGATAGGCCAGCACAGGTCTGATTCCGATTCCATGCCCCGCAAACGTTTTTTGTTTTCGGGGTTTCTTTTTGGAACGGGATCCAATCATTGCCTCTTCCCGCGCCCCGCAGGCTTGTTTTTGCGAGGTGTTTTTGTTTGCAAATGTCATTGCAAGCCTGAACGAAGTGAAGGCGTGGCAATCTCATGTTTTCAACCAGGAGATTGTTTCATCCTCTACTCTTTCGCGATGAAGGAAAACGGTTCTCCTGTTTTGTCCGGGTATATCCACGGATGTTCGGGTGAAGAGAAAATCTGCGTGATCTGTGGATGAAGATCAGCACTTTCCCGTTAAACGGTGGAACCAATAAGATATACGAGCGAATTATGGATCTGAATTTTATTCGTAAACTTCCTCAAAGTGCCATACGCGGTTATCGCTGGCTCGGGTTGATTTCCCTGCTGGCCGGATTGGTGGTGTGGTACTTCGCCGCGCGCTTCAGCGGCTTGCCCGCCTTTATCTTGCCTTCTCCTGTGCAGGTCTGGCAGCGCTTCTTATTGTCGCTGTCCGATGGGGAACTGGCCCAGAACACGCTCGTGACCTTGACGGAGATCCTGCTTGGCTTGTTTTCCGGCGCGCTGGTTGCCATTGTGTTGGGCTATCTGCTCGCCAAGTCGCTTACGCTGGAGAAGATTTTGTCGCCCTATCTCGTCGCGAGTCAGGCCGTGCCTCTGGTCGCCATTGCGCCTCTGCTGGTCATTTGGTTTGGCCCCGGTATGTTTTCCAAGGTGCTTATTTGTGCCCTCATCGTTTTCTTCCCGGTTTTGGTGAACACCGTCGTGGGTCTGCGCGCCGTGCCGGGCGCCTTGTATGATCTCATGCATTCCCTGCGCGCCTCGCGCGCACAGATTTTGCTTCATCTGGAGATCCCCGCCGCCTTGCCCATCTTCCTCGGTGGGTTGCGCATCGGTGCCACCTTGTCGGTGATTGGCGCCGTGGTGGGCGAGTTGGTCGGCGCGGATCGTGGTTTGGGCGTTCTCATCAACGTGGGGCGCGGTACCTACGATACCCCCATGGTCTTCGTTGCCGTCTTTACGTTGGTCGTGCTGGCTTTGTCCCTCTACGAGATCGTGGCCTGGATCGAGAAAAAGCTTCTCGCCTGGCAGGAAGTTCAAAAAGTATAAATGCAGACTTAAACCTTTTAGACTTTTTAGACCTGTAAGACTTGTCCGATCTCTCAGACCTTTCAGACTTTTTAGACCTGGAAGACTTTTAAGACCTTCAGAGACCCTATGTTAAAACGCATCCTTTTACTTGCCTCGATAGCCATCTTCTTGACAGCCTGCGGTGTTGTGCCTGCCCCCGCGCCTGGGAACACCTCCCTCGTTCATATCAAATTGCCGGTCGGATATGTGGCCAACATCCAATTCGCGCCCTTGTATGTTGCCATTGAAAAGGGCTATTATCGTGACGCCGGCATTCAGATCGAGTTCGATTATTCGTTTGAGACCGATGCCGTCTCGCTGGTAGGCGCCAATAATTTGCAGTTCGCGGTCGTATCCGGCGAACAGGTCTTGCTGGCCCGCGCCCAGGGACTGCCGATTGTATATGTGGCGGCCTGGTATCAGAAATATCCCGTCTCGGTGGCCTCCAAGGCCTCCCAGAATATCCATGCCCCCGCCGATTTAAAGGGCAAAAAGATTGGTATCCCCGGTCGCTATGGCGCCAATTACATCGGCCTGGATGCCCTGCTTTATTCCGCCGGCTTGAGCGAGAACGATGTCACCCTCGACGCCATTGGCTTCAATCAAGTCGAGGCCTTGGCCACCGATCATGAACAGGCCGTCTCGGTCTACACCACCAATGAACCTATTCAATTGCGCGCCCAGGGCTATCAGATCAACGAATTGCGCGTCGCGGATTATGTTCAGTTGGCATCCAATGGCTTGATTACCAATGAAAAGACCCTCTCTGGCAACCCGGATCTGGTGCGCCGTATGGTGACTGCCACCCTCAAAGGGCTGGCCGATACCATTGCGGATCCCAATCAAGCCTACACCATCAGTGAGAAATACATTCCCAATCTCGCCCAATCCGACGCGGCTACTCAAAAACAAATCTTGGCCGCCTCCATTGATCTGTGGAAGACCTCTCGTCTCGGTTATTCCGATCCTCAATCCTGGCAGAACATGCAGGCTACTCTGCTCAAGATGAAATTATTGAAACAGCCCTTGGACCTGACCCAGGCCTTTACCAACCAATTTATTCCGTAACCAATGTCATTCTCCCGAAGGACACCGGGACGGTGTGAGCGACCGCCGGGAGCGAAGAATCTCGTTTTGCCCTTTGCGTTTTCAGTTTTGCGTTTTACTCCTTACGTTTTACGTTTTGCCTATGCCCTCCTCTGTGTTCTCCGTGAACTCTGTGGTGAAAATTGAATGTCTGACCCCATCCTCCTCGTCCGCGATTTGAGCATGACCTACCCCGATTCCAACGGCGGACTGCACGCCCTCCGCGACGTTTCCTTCGAAGTCTTCCCGCGTGAATTTGTCGCCGTGCTTGGATCGTCGGGCAGCGGTAAGTCAACCTTATTGAGAATACTCGCCGGCTTGTTGCAGCCGACCTCCGGCAGTGTTTCCTTTGGAGGCCAGGGACCTGTGGGGAGCGGGGCCGCCTCGCCTCGCATCGGCATGGTCTTTCAACAGTCCAACCTCATGCCCTGGCGCACAGTTATTGAAAATGTCAAACTGCCTCTGGAATTGGATGGCGTGGATGACGAGACTGCCCGTGCTAGGGCGCAGGAGCTGATCGAGTTGGTTGGTTTGCAAGGCTTTGAAAACAACTGGCCGCGCGAGCTTTCCGGCGGCATGGCTCAGCGCGTAGCCATCGCACGCGCCCTCATCCATGACCCCGACCTGCTTTTACTCGATGAACCCTTTGGCGCCCTCGATGCCCTCACCCGTGAGCACATGTGGATCGAACTCTCGCGCATCTGGCAGATGCGACAGAAGACCGTCATTCTGGTGACCCATTCCATTCACGAATCCCTTTTCCTCGCAGATCGCGTCCTGGTCTTGACCCCGCGTCCTGGCCGCATCAAGCTGGACTTCAAAGTGGACTTGCCTCGTCCTCGCGCCGATGAGATTCGCTACACCGCCCACTTCGGCAGCTTGGCAAAAAAATTGAAAGAGGCGATCGGATAGAAAGTACAGATCCTTTCACTTTCCTCTCTGAAAAACGAGGGCGAATAATCCCACCATCGCCATTAAGCCTCCCGTATAGGAAATATACGACCGGGGAGTTGCCAAAAGGCCATCCAAACTTGGAGACAAAGAGGGCAGAAAATTCGGTATGTAATAAAGAATAGGGTAGGCCGCAATGAATAATCCGGTGAACAGAAAGAGCAACGCGACCCAAACATTTCTAGGTGCCTGGTTGATCACAAACCGGAATAATAATAGTGAAGCTGCTGCTAAAATTAGGTCGGTGAGAATGGTAGACAACAACCAGATGTCAGCGCCCCAGGGGAATGTAAAAATAATATTGCGTCCTAGGAATTTTACCAGAGCATCGAATCCTAGAGCCATTCCTAGCAGGACAATTAATCCAACAATTGAAAGAACTCCGTAGGTATTGGTTTTTCGATTCATCGTAATCATCCTTTCGCCAACAAAACACTTTTCGATTTGTCGTTTGAAATGGATATAAGCTGCCTTCATGTGTCCTGCTGTATCGCCCCCGCGACGACGAAATGCGCTACACCGCCCACTTCGGCAGCCTGGCTAGAAAATTAAAGAGGCGGTTGAGTAAATAAAAAAACCCTCGGTGATAAATCCGAAGGTTTTATCCAAATCTACCGGTGAAATTTATCCATAAGTTTATCGATAAACTCCTTTGAACGCAGGCGCATCAAGTCAAATTTCCATATAGTCTCTGAATCCGTTTCGTGACGTTCTGCATCTCTCCATCCGGTTTCGGCTTCTTGCTTATTTGCCATATCTTTTTTGCGTTGCTTCATCAATTGGAGAACTCTCTCATCCTCGCCGGCATCCAGCCAAAAGCCGTCTTTGTTTTCACAATATTCCAGGGTCAGATCATACAACCTATAATCAAATTGTTTTAAGGGGGTATTGCACTTCGGACATTTGAAGTTTGAAACCGTGCTTGAAAAAACCAAAGTACCTTTCTCTTCATCTGCCTTGAATGCCTCATCCTCGAGCTGGCCTAACTCTTGAGCATCCAGCCACATTCCATGATCATTGGTGCAGGTATCCACCTCAATCCCATGGAGAATTTGCTTTACTAGGTCAGTATTACATTTGGGACATTTCATAGATTCACCTTCCTTGCTTTAGTAAGCGATCATTCATACAATAATTGTACACTACTCCTGCTATTTAATCAGATGAGGCTCAAATGTCAGGTTGCCCAGCAACCTTTGCATAGCCTCAGCGATCTCCTGTACTGCCGCCTCAAAGGCTTCTTGGTTCACTTTCGATGGCTTTCGATATCCGCTCACTTTTCGGACAAACTGCAGGGCGGCTTCATTGATCTCCTGCTCCGTGGCGGGTCGGTCCGGTAAACGTAAAGGCTTGATGCTTCGGCACATATTGGCTCCTCGATAACTTTAAAACTTACAGATACCTTCTCACTCGTTCGCAATATTCCATGTATTCCGTGCCATAGTGCCCCTTCAAATACTCTTCCTCGCGCACTACCTGGCGGTGGAACAGCCAGATCGCCGCACCGGTATAAATCAAAAGGATTATGTTCGGGAAGATCAGGAATTGTCCGATCAGCACTATCGCGAACGCCGTATAGATGGGATTGCGGCTGAAGGCAAAAACTCCGCTTGTGATGAGTTTGTCGGGGTGCTCCATATCAATGCCGACCCGAAAACTCTGCCCGAATGAGACCAGGCTCCAGCCCATGAGGCATAGACCCGCCAAGCAGAAGACTACTCCTACCCACGCCGCGATCCCGGAATGGAAGAATACTTGTGTGCTTACGCTGGGGAAATGGAACGCATTTGCGAACACAAGATAGAAATAGAAAAGCGCAAAGAGTGGGATCAGGAAATCCGTCTTATCGATTTTGCCGAAATTCATTGCATTGATTCCCTGCCGTTTCATCAGCATGGCTCGCGTCAATACCATTCCAATCAATAGTAGTATGGTCAATGCCGCCAGATATTCTGGCATATGCAGCCTCCGTTTGTCTTTGAGCTATCCGCGCACAAAATAGATGATTGACACGATCACGCCGATGGTCACCACCATCCAGCGCAGCGTCGCAGGTTTGACGCGCCCCGCCAGTCTTCCGCCCAGGTTTCCTCCGATCAACGCCCCAACCGCCATCACCAGCGCCACCGGCCATAGGACTTTTCCCGAGAACAGGAAGAAGATCGCCGCCGCGAAATTTGCGCTGAAGGAGACCGCCTGCTTCAAGGCGTTCAGCCGCGTCAGCGTGTCATCCATCGTCAGGCCCAGCACGGATAACACGATCACGCTCAATCCCGCCCCGAAATATCCTCCGTAGATCGCCGCCAGTCCGATCGGGATGCTCACAGCCCATTGCTGGTTCGGTGTGGATTTCTTCTGGCTCGCGCGGCGCACCAGCCATGCCCGCACCGGGTCCTGGATGGCCAGCAAAGCCGAGGCCAGCAGGATCAAAAATGGTACCAGCGCACGGAAAAGTTTTTCGCCCGTGTTCAGCAGTAGATAACCGCCGATCAATCCTCCGATGACGCCTGCGGGCGCCACCAGCCATAATCGTTTGCCCTGGTCTTTTAGGTCTTTCCATTGGGCCATGATCCCGCCGATGTAACCGGGGCAAAGCGCCACCGTATTCGTCACATTGGCCGCCAAAGCCGGAATGCCGAGCGCCGTCAGCGTTGGAAAGGTGATCAACGTTCCCCCGCCTGCCAGCGCATTTACCAGACCGGCGGCAATCGCCGCCAACCCTGCCAGAAGGAAATTGATCCATGTCATGATAATCTTCACCTCATTTTTACGAATTGCCTGTCATTACATCGCCGGTCGAGTAGGCGGTGTACTCCCGCCGTATCGAGACCAAGTGCATGTTCTTATGCCATTTCGTTGTACCTAAGCGCCGAAAAATCAGTGCTCCTAAAATCCAGGCTCTTTTCCCTTTGTGAACTTTGTGCCCTTTGTGTTTAAGCTTTTCTCTTCAGAATAAGATTCCAAACACTACTTATGCAAGGGTCCTAATGTCCCAACCGGGAAAGGATCCACACGATCAACGGCGCGATCACCAGCGCCGGTAGAAAATTGCCGGCGCGGATTTTTTTGATTTCCAGCAAACTGCTGATGGCCAGTCCCATTAAGATCACGCCGCCCGTGGCCGTCATTTCGTTCATCATGGATTGGGTCACGATCGCATTCAATTGCGCCGCCAGCAGGCTGATGCCGCCCTGATAAACGAGGATCATCAGCGATGAAAACATCACGCCCACCCCCAGCGTGGAAGAGAACGCCAGCGCTGCGAATCCGTCCAGTACCGATTTGACCGCCAGCAGGCTGTAGTTGCCGGTCAGGCCGTCCTGGATCGAACCCAGGATCGCCATCGGACCCACGCAAAATAACAGGGAGGCCGTTAGAAATCCGCGCACGAATTTGCTGGATGTGACCTCACTGCCTGTTGGATCGCTCTTCGCGAAACGCGCTTCCAGGATTTGCCCCAAGGCCTGCAGCCGGTCCTCGATTCTCCACCATTCGCCCAGCAGGGCGCCGACCAGCAATGCGCCCAATACGATCAATGAATTTTCAGTTTTAAGGAACATCTGCAGGCCGATTGCGGCGGTGAAGAGTCCCATCCCGGAAATAACGGTGGACTTAAGCCGTTCAGGCAGGCGTGCGCCGAAGATCAGGCCGAGCGTTCCGCCGATCAGGATCGTACCCACATTAATTAAAGTACCCGTCATCATTTCTCCATGATTATTTGAATAAGAAAAGGGCAAAACCGCCCCTCGTCTCTTTTTAGGGGAGTGAAAAAATAGCGGGCTAACAAACTTTTCACCATGGGATCGTGGAATTCGCAGAGAAAAACCAAGAGGAAAAAACTCTGTGTGCTCTGCCTGCACTGGGCCGCAGGCACATGTGTGATCTCTGCCTGCACTTGGTGCAGGTACAAGTGTGGTGAATGACTTATAAGCCCACGAAATTAGCCGCTTCTCTTTTTTGCCAGTGTTGTGTTCTTTCCGCCTGCTTGATTTTCGATCAGTTCGAGCAGGAATAACAACGAAGATAAGCGGTTGAGATATTGTTGTAAGGCGGGGTTGGTAACTTCGCCCGCATCGAATAGTTCCGCCACCCTGCGTTCCGCGCGGCGGACCACCGCCCGCGCCAGCGATAGCGCCGCGCCTCCGTTCGAATCGCCGGGCAGGATGAATTCCTCGGGGATCACCACCGTTTTGCTCAACTGGTCTGTTTCCTTCTCGATCCATCCCACGCGTTCCTCCTCAAAGCGGAACGAACCCGCGTTTTCGGGAGTCGCCGCGACTTCGGCCATCAACCGGTATAGATCGCGCTGGGTCTCGATCAGCAGCGGCGTGGAACGCGCATCCAGCACGGACGCGCGCGCCAATCCCAGTGCCGCATTGGCCTCATCCAGGGTTCCCAATGCTTCGATCCGTAAATGATACTTGGGGAGGCGTTTATCTCCCAAGATTCCTGTGGTGCCATTATCGCCTTTTCGGGTATAAAAAGCCATACCTAGATTATAATTTCACGTGAGGCAGATGAACACCCTAAACGAGCTTAAAGTTAAATGGTTGAATCATGTTCCGCCCCTTCTGCTGGCGGGCGTGGCCTTGTTGATGCTGGTCCTGGCCCCCTTCTGGGCCGCGGAATGGTATCGCACGCCCTTCCTGGGCATGTTGATCGAGCCGAATAATATCGTCAGCCAGCTCAGCTCTCCCGGTTGGCCCGCGCGCAGCAACGGGGTCATCTTTGCGGATCGCCTTCTGGCTCTGAACGACCAGCCCATTCCCAATGCTTCCGCCTACATGGATTTCCTTCAGCAGAACGGTACCAAACCGGTGCTGGCTTCGTTCACACGCCGCGCCGGTGGCGCCTTCCAATTGACGATTAATCCGCTCGCTCATCCGCCGCTGGGGGATTTGTTTACTTTGTTCATCGTGCCTTATCTCGTTAGCATTGCATTTCTGGGCATCGGGTTTTGGACGTACACCTTGCGCAGGGAACAGCGTGCCAGTCATGCTTTGCTGGTTTTCACAGCCTCGTTAAGCATTGGCATGTCGCTCTTCCTCGATATGGATACCACCCGCCACGCGGTGCTGTTGTGGGCCTTGGCCCTCACGGCCTCGGGAGCCAGCCTGGTGCACCTTTCCTTTCTTTTTCCCCAGCCGGTGCGTTTTGTGCGCCGTTGGCCCATCCTGCGCTGGATGGGTTGGGTTGTCTTCCTTCTTTTGGCCGGGCCCATTACCATGGCCATCCAGCGTCCTCCTGATCCTTACTTCTACATCAGCACCTGGCAGTGGATGTACCTCTTCTTCACCCTCGGCTTTGTGTTGTTCCTGGGTCTTCTGATTTATCGGGTCTTTTCCAGCGAGCTTTCGCATGTGCGCCAGCAAAGCCGCGTCATCGTTTTTGGCGCCATGATCGCCTTCATTCCCATGCTTTACTATGTTGCGCCGCTGGCTTTCGGCGCCTTTACCCAGTTTTATGCCTGGCTGTTTTTCCCGGCTCTCATCTTCTTCCCGCTTTCCATCACCTATGCCATCATCCGTTACCGCCTGCTGGATGTGGATCGCTTCTTTTCGGGCGCTATTACACACCTGCTCGCCTTGGTGGTGGCGCTTGCCGGGTTCTACGGCCTGCTTGAACTTTTTTCGTTTCTGCTTCAGCGCGCCATCCCGACCACTGACCCGTTCTTGATCGCAGTTTACCTTTTGGTGCTGGTTATCGGCTTCAATCCTTTGCGCCGCTCCATCCAGCAGGGCATTGACCGCCTCTTCTACCGTTCCCCCGCCGATTATCGCCGCGCCCTCACCAGCCTCTCGCGCAGTCTGGCGATTATGCCGAACCTCGATCAAACGCTTCGCATCCTCGAAGATCAGATCATGCAGGCCCTCGCGCCGGAGAAGTTCGTTCTCTATCTTTACAATGATGATCTTGGGGAATACTTGCCTCATGCCACGCGCCAGGATTCCGCTCTGCCTTTCCAGGTGGAAGAGGCCTTGATCCAGATGATCGCTTCGGCCCAGGCTCCCCTCTGGTTTCCGACCGATGGGCCTCTGCCTGCGCCTTTGCAGGATTCCATGGAAGCCTATCGCCGCTTGCTGGGCTGCACCTTCGCGCCTCTTCATTACGAAGGCAAATTGATCGGCTTCATGCTGCTTGGCCCTCGTCGTTCCGGTGACCTCTATACCAGCGACGATCTGGATTTTCTGGCCGCGGTCGCCGCCCAATCCACCCTGGCGTTGGAAAATGTGCGTCTCTTTGCCAACCTGCGCCGTACCCTGGATCAAACCATGGAAATGAAGAACATGATGGATGATATTTTCGCCTCCATGGCCACCGGTATCATCACCACCGATCTGGATCGAAATGTCACTCTCCTCAATCGCGCCGCCGAAAATATTTTGGGTGTGGATGTCAGTCGTGTGATCGGTGAACAGCTTGGCAAGGCCGTGCCTTTTCTCGGCCTGTATTTGGAGGATGCCGCCAGCGATACACTGTCCAATGGCGGTGCGGTCATTGGGACCGAACTCAGCCACAAGGTTCCGGATCGCGGCGATTTATATCTGCGTCTTTCGGTTTCTCCTTTGCGTGATGCCTACCTCGGCACGAAAGGCACAACCCTTGTCTTTGAAGACCTAACCGAGCGTCACAACCTGGAGGCCGAACGCGAGTTGATCCGTAAGACGTTTGGTCATGTGGTCGCGCCGCGCGTCCGCGACCGTTTGCTGGCTAACCCCGATAACCTTCAATTGGACGGTGTCAAGCAAACCGTCACAACCTTGTTCGCGGATTTATCGGGTTTCACCTCCTATAGCGAAAAGCATGATCCTGAGACGGTCTTCAGCGTGCTCAACCACTACCTGGCTTTGGCGGCGCAGGCCATCCTTGACGAGGAGGGCACCCTGGATAAATTCATGGGCGATGCCGTGCTGGCGATTTGGAACAGCCCCGATCCTCAGCCCGACCATGCCCTGCGGGCTGCCCGCGCCGCGCTGAACATCGTGCGGCGCTCCATCGAGGCGCATCGTAATTTTAAAGAACCTGAACAGCACATGACCTTCCGCATCGGCATCACCACCGGGCCTGCCATTATCGGCAACGTGGGCACTGTCGAGCTTTTCAATTACACCGCCATCGGCGATACGGTCAATCTGGCTCAGCGTTTGCAGGCTTCCGCCCAACGCGGACAGATCCTTTTGGAGAACACCACCTATGAGATCATCAAGGATTATGTTGAGGCGCAGGCTCTGGATCCCATTGCCGTCAAGGGCCGCGAGCAGGCCGCCGAAGTCTATGAGCTTAAAGGCTTGAAGAAGTAAAACGAAAAACTTATGTCATTGCGAGGAAGGTGTTCTCCCTGACGAAGCAATCTCCTGTTGTCACCATGTCATTCTGAGCGAAGCGAAGAATCTTGCTGGTTGAGTAGCCCGTGTACTTCGGGCATACACTTGCACCTGCATGCAAGTGCAGGTGTCGAAACCAAGCGGCGACGAAGCGTTGAAGCGCGTAACGACAACTTCCTCTCACCTCTTCCTTCTTTCCTCTTTTACCTTCGTGTCCTTAGTGTTTAATCACTTTTCTGTAGAATCATCGAATATGCCTCGAAAATCCACCAAAACCTCTTCCTTCGGTTCACCCGGCCGCGTGGCGCATGATGCTTCCGCCTTTTATTCTGCGCGTCTCTACGCTGACCAGCCGCAGGCCGCAGAATCGCAATATATAGAGAATCCCATCCCGCCCGAAAAACTGGATACCATCTTCCACACCTCCTCGGAATCCATGAGCGATCTGCCGGATAACTCCGTGCATCTGATGGTCACCTCACCGCCCTATAACGTTGGCAAGGACTACGATGACGATTTGACCCTCCCAGAATACCTCTCATTTTTGAAGCGTGTTTGGGCGGAGACCCATCGCGTGCTCGTCCCGGGTGGTCGCGCCTGTGTCAACATTGCCAACCTGGGACGCAAACCGTATATCCCCTTGCATGCGTTCATCATTCATGATATGACCGGGATCGGCTTTTTGATGCGCGGCGAGATCATCTGGGATAAAGGCGCTTCGGCCAGTTCATCCACCGCCTGGGGTTCCTGGCAATCGGCCTCCAACCCGACCCTGCGCGACACGCACGAATATATTTTGGTTTTCTCGAAAGGGAACTTTCGCCGCGATAAATTGGATGGAAAAACCGACACCCTCTCTAAAGAAGAATTCCTCGAATTTACCAAATCCGTCTGGTCGTTCTCAGCCGAATCTGCGAAGAAGATCGGTCACCCCGCGCCCTTTCCAATTCAATTGCCCTATCGTTTGATCCAGTTATATACCTTCAAGGATGAAATCATCCTCGATCCCTTTATGGGCTCCGGTCAGACCGCGCTGGCCGCCTTGAAAGCCGGACGGCATTATGTGGGCTATGAAATCAATGAGGAGTATTTGGAACTGGCTCAAAAGCGGATACGTGCTTCATCCGCGGATGAATAAATTCAAACCAAACCGGCACTCCCTGAGGAATTGCATCCGCTTGTCGTGTCCATCATATACGAAAGTGTCAACGCTGTTCTTGAGTAGCCCATTAGCATTCTGTCATTCTAGCCGAGGCTGCATCTAGCCCGCCCTTGCCACCATAAAACTTCCCTCTCCGCTTGTCGGAGAGGGTCGCGAATCACGCCGCAGGCGACTGAGGGTGATGTGGGGCTGTATATATCTTAACCAAGGAAGCCTTCTGGGAAATTCAGAAGGCTTCTTTAGGTGTGAAGATCTCAACTCAATCAGGTTGAGAGTCTTGTGACTTTTACGGATGGATTAAACTGACATCATCAATCCACATGCTGGAACCGGTGGATTTGCTCGATAGGAACTGCACCGAGATCCTGGTATATGCAACCGTGCTGGTCATGTTGAAGGTTTTCTGGGTGAAGCCATAGGTGCCGGTCGGCAGTGTGAATGTGAAGGTCTTCTCCAAGGTAGAGCCGATATACAGCTTCACGATGGCTTGATACAACCCGCTGGTTGAGACCGCGCTTCCCTTGACCCACAGTGTAAGGGACAATGGCAGGTTGATGGAGCCGGTGTCCATGATGGTCTGGGTCAACGTTTTGGTAGCTCCAGTCAAACCGACGATACGCATGGACTTGGCGCCGCCATGGACAAAGGAAGTGGTTAAGCCATCCGTGCTGGAACCCACTTTCATATTGACAGCCGTCCAGCCATCGGGGATGCCGATGGGTGCGGCGGTATCGGTTTCCATGCCGCCGTTGGTGATGATGTTCTTTTCACCGATCCCGCTGAGGTTCACCTTCTGCGGACTGTCGGAGGCATCATCATATACGGATAGCGTGCCGCTGAGCGTACCCGTGGTGGAAGGTGCAAACTGGACGGAAATCGTGCAGCTTGCGCCTGGGTTGAGGGTAAACGAGCTTCCCGAGCAGGTTCCCGCAGAAGCCGTGAAATTAGAGGAGGAATTAAACGAACTGACATGCAGCGCTCCCGTTCCGCTGTCCGTGATGGTCACCGTTTGTGCTGAGCTGGCGGTGCCGACCAGGGTGCTTCCGAAGGTCAAAGAGGTAGTCGAGAGAGTGACCTGCGGTTGGTTGACGGCCAGCGTGGTGCTGGCCACGTTGTCAAAGACATTGATATCGAGCCCAACCAGTGAGGCCGTATTGGTGATGGATTGACCGGCGCTGCCGCTGTTGACCGTGGCGTTAATGACCAGTGTGGCGCTGGCGCCGACCGCCAGGGTGGTGAGGTTCCAGCTTCCGCCCTGCGGATCGTAGCTGCTGGAGGTGGCGAGCGATGATGTATAGGTTAGGCCGCTCGGGAGTTTATCAACCACGGCCACGCCGCTGGCGGAATTGGGACCGACGTTGGTAACCGTGACGGTGTAGATGATGGCATCCCCTGGATTGGGCGTTGCATCACTGACCGCCTGGTTGACCATTAAATCGGTATCATTGCTGTATGGGTAGTAGATGTAGGCGGAGCCGGCTGAGCCAAGATTGCCCAAAGTGTTTCCGTATGCTCCTATCACGGCCGCGCCGTCAAATGCGACCGAGGTACCGAAATAATCATTCGCCGCGCCATCGGAGGCGGTCAGCTCCTTTTGCTGGCTCCATACCGTGCCGCTGCGTGTGAAGATATACGCCGCACCTTGCGAAGTGTTGGAACCAACCGTCTTATAATATGCGCCGATGACCGCCGTGTTGCCGCTGACGGCCACTGAGTAGCCGAAGTAATCATATATCGCGCCATCTGAGGCGGTCAGCTCCTTTTGCTGGCTCCATGCCGTGCCGCTGCGCGTAAAGACATACGCCGCACCCTGATCAGAATAGGTTCCGACCTTCTTATAGGCGCCGACGACCGCTGTGTCACCGCTGATGGCCACTGAGTAGCCGAATTCATCNNAGTCAACTTCTGCTGCTGGCTCCAGGTCGTGCCGCTGCGTGTGAAGACATACGCCGCACCTTGATAAGAGGCCTTGCCATGGGCGCCGATGACTGCCGTGCCACCGCTGATGGCCACCGAATAGCCGAAGGCATCATTGGCCGTCCCATCCGAGGCAGTCAGCTTCTGTTGCTGGCTCCAGGTGGTTCCGCTGCGTGTGAAGATATACGCTGCACCTTGATCGCTTGCCTTACCATTTGCTCCGATGACTGCCGTATCGCCGCTGATGGCTACTGAGATGCCAAACTCATCACCCGCCACCCCATCGGAGGCGGTCAGCTTCTGCTGCTGGCTCCAGGTGATGCCGCTGCGCGTGAAGACATACGCCGCACCCTCGTTATTGTTGGAGCCAATGGTCTTATTCCATGCGCCGATGACTGCCGTATCGCCGCTGACGGCCACAGCAGAGCCGAAGAAATCGCTCGCGGCTGCGTCCGAGGCAATTACTTGGGCCTCCAGATAGATTAACGGATCAATCGTGATGGGGTACTCTGCATGAGTGTCATCCACCTGGATGATGATCTGCTTGGGAGTGTAGACCAGTCTGGCATCCAACTCCTTATTGTTCGCATCGAAGACACGCAGGTTGCTGTAATACAAAGTCCTGCCATTGCCGGTGTCGAAGCTCAGACTGCGGCTGTCCTTCGAGAGACTGCCGTTCAGGTTCGTGTTCAGTCCCATGCGTAACACCAGCAGGCCATTGCCCTGCGGGCTTTGATCCACCGTGAAGCCTTGCTCCAGGCCGATGCCGGTCGTGCGCATCCACTGGCTGAAGCCGGAGTAATGCTGGGTGGCGATGCCATTCTTAATTTCACTGCTCATCGGCGCCAGGACCGCTTGAGGACTTACCCCGCGACCGAAGCCAGTGACCTGAAGGTTCCAATTCCAATCATCTCCCTGTGGTGCGGAAAGCGCCAGACCGCTGGAATTGAGCGCGGCGTTCAGTCCATCCGTGTTGAAGTGATAGGTTCCATCGGAAGATTTTAAAGAAGAATTGCTTTGCGCGCTGTCTGCGGTTGAACTCAACACAGCTTGATAAAGTCCAGCGGGCATGGAAGAGGAAGTAGTCGGGCTTTGCGATAAGGCCATCGCGGGTGTTACGCCTTGCACAACGATCAAGGCAACTAACAGCAGGAACCGTACGAGATTGCTCTTTGAGTTCATGGAATATTCTCCTCATTCATTATTTAATTGACTTTACTGCTCATTGCATAAATATCTACACTGAATTGCGCTAAAAGCAGGGCAAAATCGGTGGTTCTGGTTCAGATATTTTCGCAGTACTTTGTGGATACGGAATACTCGGTAGATGGGCCTTGGATCGTTTCCCTGCATCAGCACTCTCCTCAACTTGGGGTCTCAAGTTGCACAGCCAAGCTCGATGATTTCATTATTTAATTATTACACTTTTCCCCTGTTTTGGATAGTGAGAAATTGCACTTTTGATCTGATTGGGATAGCTAATGTTTGAGAGCAGTGAATATTGGTCCTATCAAACGATAAAAGGTATCAGGATTATTCGGATTGTGGCCTGTAAGTAATATATTGCTATCTTTAACTTTATCGTTATTTAGGAAAAATCCGGAACTTGAAGCCGGCGCGGCGGCAAGGCATGAATCCGTTGGCGCGCAGGCTCTGCATTGTTCAATCCCCGGTTTGATTCTTCTCACCGGCAAGTAAGACTTCTCCTTTGCGCCCTCCATTATCATAGTTGAGTGTGGTGGTGATATCTGTGGAGCCTACGCTGCCGCGCTTAGCTATTTTTAGATGATCCAACTCATCATAGGTATAGCTCAAGCCAGGTCCGGTAGGCGAAGTGATGAATATGTGTCTTGCTCCTGCCGTTACTGCTGCCGTCTATGATGCCACCGGCGTATGGTTTGACCATTTCTCGCTGATCCCCCAGGATGTGCTGGCGGGGGTTGCGGCAGCACGCTAGGGCCTTGTTTATTCACTGATGTTGCGCATGGGCAGGCCTTTCGGTCATTTCCCGTATGGCCTTCTCAAAGTCCATGGTAAATCTATGCTTTGGCGTTTTTTAACGCGAAGCACGCAAAGTTCGCTAAGGTTCTAAGGTTCTTGTTTTTTCTTCGCGATCGCCTGCCCTTTGTTCTTTGATGGTCGCGAGCTTGGCGGTTCGTCCTCTGATCTTGAGAAAATCATGTCATTTCCCGGCGAGGTCAAGAGACCCTTGCCGAGCGAGGAATGGATTATTGTGCGACGGGCTGCAGGTGCGATTTGAGAAATCGGGCAATATCGTCCAGCGATTGAGTGGATTGGGGCAGCGTCAGGAAAATCTGCCAGACGTGCCACATGCGCGGGTAGATCTCCAGGCGCACATCCACGCCGGCAGTTTTGGCCAGGGCTTCGCTGCGAACCGCGTCCTGGCGCAGGACCTCGTCTTCTCCGGCGTGGATCAATAGTGGGGGCAGACCGCGCCAATCGCCGAACACCGGCGAAATCAGGGGGTCGTGAGCGTCGTTCCGCCCAACATACGCTGCGTTGTAGAATTTTATGGCTTTGGGAGGCAGCAGGGGATCCTTGAATCCATGTTGCGGATCACTCTGCGCGGCGAAGTCTGTCACGGGTGAGAGGCAGGCCGCCGCGGCAGGCAGCGGGTCGCCGCTGTCGCGCAGTCTCATCAAGGAAGTGATCGTCAAGTTGCCGCCCGCCGAATCACCCGCCACTACAATATTCGATGCGGAAAAGCCCTGTTTTAACAGCCAGCGGTAGGCCGTTACACAGTCATCCAGGGCGGCAGGGAAGGGATATTTCGGCGCGAGGCGATAATCCACCATCAGCACGCGCACGCACATCTTTTGAGCCAAATAAGCCAGCATTTGAATATGCTGGGGTGTCATTCCGTATACAAAACCACCGCCATGAAAATAGAGAAGCACCCGGTCTTTGGGGCTGTTTTGGGGAATGAGCCATTCACAGGACACGCCGTCAGCGGATACGGCTTGGCGAGTCACATTCGCATCCAGATGCAGGCGTGCCATGCCTTGTTTAAGTAGCCAGCCTGATAGTGGAAGCGGAACGGCCGTTTGCATGAAACGGATCAGGGGCAGGCCGGCGCGCACGTTACGTTCGATAGACGAAGGTTCCATGAGTTGTCCTTTATACGTATCAAGTATCACGTATCAAGTATCAAGGCGTTGGGATGTGGATTGATAACTGATGTTACGCACCGTCCCGAAGGTTTGGGCAAAAACCCGGCTTGAATTACGGCAACCTTCGGGACGTTTTACGTAATAAGAAACGAAACAGAATGTTATGGCGGTAAACCGCCTAATGATTCCCATGAAAGAAACTTCCTGACAATATTGCTGATTGTCGTAATCGCTTTCAAAAGTATACCCTAACCCGGACAAGCCGGAAACAAAAAGGATTCAAACACAACCCTCAAAGTGCAAAGGGCAGGCGGGACACAAAGGAAATCTTTTGTGAACACCTATCTTGTAAAATACTAAAGTCCCCCTCTCCGCTTGTGGGTGAGGGTCGCGTAGCACGCCGAAGGCGACAGGGGTGAGGGGCGCTTCATGACCTTTGCGCTTCATTCCTCACTCCGAGAAACCCGCCCTCCATCATCCGTTCCTCAATTGCCACCTTCCATCCTCCATGAATAATGATCCATGATCCATTTCCCAATTACCATTCTCGATTCCCCTGTGCCTTTGTGCCTTCGTGGTTAAAAAACCTCCTCGCCTCTGCACCCCCCATTCTCGAATACCAAACATCAGCCAACGAATATCGAGTACCGAATAACGAATCCCGTCACTCCCCCCCGATTCCCCTCGACCCTTCGCATCTAGTATAATGATTGTTATGGATATTAAAACTCAACTCAGTAACTCCATGAAAGAGGCCATGAAAAGCGGCGACGAGGTCCGCAAGCGCACCACCCGCATGGCGCTCGCCAATATCAAGCAGGTCGAAGTCGATAAACAGACGGCGCTCGATGACGCCGCCGTGATCTCACTCCTGCAAAAGGAGATCAAAAACCGGCGCGAGGCCGTGGAAGAGGCCAAAAAGGCCAACCGTGCCGATTTGGTTGCCGATAACGAAGCCGAGATCAAAGTCATCGAATCCTTCCTTCCCAAGGCCATGCCCGCCGAGGAACTGCGCACCCTCGCCCAAGCCGCCATTGCCGAAGTCGGCGCGGCCTCCCCTGCCGACATGGGCAAGGTCATGAAGGCCCTTCTCCCCAGGGTCGCCGGACGTGCTGCGGGCGATCAGGTTAGCGCACTGGTCAAGGAACTTCTGACGAAGCAGGATGTCTCTTTGAACCGCTAAGCGCGCGAAGTTCGCAACGATTTTTTCTTTGCGTTCTTTGCAGCCTTCGCCGTCAAATTCTTTGTATGCCCAACCGTTTCCGTTTTACAACGGGTGTGCGGAACCTGCAGATTTTTGTCTTGACCGCGGTCAGCATCGTGACCTTCGCGGCCTTGACCCTGCCGTCCAGCCTTCAGCCTGCCGAGCCTCTGCTTCAAACGGGCGTTGTGGCTCCTCGCGACCTCAACGCCCCGCGCGATGCGGAATACGTCAGCCAGTCGCGCACCGAGGAAGCGCGCCAGACCGTTGAAAAAGCGGTCCAGCCCATCTACACCGATCCCGACCCGGCCATTGCGCGCGAGCAGATCAACCGGCTGAATTCAACCTTTCAACTGATCACCCTCACCCGCGCCGATACGACCGCCTCCGAGGATGTCAAACAAGCCCAGCTTGCCAACCTGACCAATATCAGCCTCAAGCCGGATGCCGTCAAACTGGTCCTGTCCCTTTCCGATTCGCGTTGGGATGTCGTCCAGCAGGAATCCCTGCGCCTGCTCGAGCAGGTCATGCGTTCACCTGTCCGCACCGATAACCTCGATGCAGTCCAGGCCAGCATTCCATCTTTGGTCAACCTCACTTTCAGCGACAATGAAGCCGGTTTGGTCAGCGGATTTGTCGGCGCCTTTGTGGTGACCAACAGCCGCTTCAGCGCCGATTTAACCGCCGCCGCCCAAAAGTCGGCCCGCGACGCGGTTCAGCCGGTGGTGCAAACCTATAAAGCGGGCGAACGGATTGTTTCGGCGGGCGATGTGATCACGCCTGCTCAGATGGAAGCCTTGCAGGAATTGAAATTGATCCAGCCGTCCCAGCCCATTGAAACTTATTTGGGCTCCGCCGCGCTGACGGTTCTGGCGGCAGTCTCGACCGGTCTGTATTTTATGAGGCGCAGGCGCATCCATTTCCTCTCCAATCCGCGCAGTCTCCTGGTCGCCTCCCTTCTGTTTCTGATTTTCTTGGCCGGGGCTCGCCTCGTGACAACCCGGACGGTCATTCCCTATCTATATCCATTGCCTGCGGCCGGTTTATTGCTGGCCACCTTGTTTGGCATGGAAAGCGGGGTCATCCTTTCTTTGATGCTTTGCTTGCTGGCCGCTTATGGCCTGCCGAATACCCTGCAATTGATGCCGTTTTATTTGATGGCTTCCCTCTGCGGCGTATTGACACTTGGACCGGCGCGCCGCTTTTGGGGCTTCTTCCGTGCCGGGCTGGCTGTTGCCGGTGCCGGCATGGCCATGCTCCTTGCCTACCTGATCCCGGCCGCTTCAACGAATTGGTTTGGGATTCTGCAATTGGTGGGGGCAGCCCTTGTGAACGGCCTCGCCTCTGCCAGTGTTGCCTTGCTCCTCCAATATCCGCTGGCGCAGTTCCTCGGCCTGCCTACGCCTCTCCAGCTCCGTGAAATCTCGCATCCCGATTTTCCCCTGCTCCAGCTGTTCCTGCTCAATGCGCCCGGCACCTACCAGCATAGTCTGCAAGTGGCGAACCTGGCCGAGCAGGCCGCTGAGAAGATCGGCGCCGATCCGCTCTTGACGCGCGTCGGGGCGCTCTTCCACGATATCGGCAAGGTCAAGGATCCATCCTTCTTCATTGAAAACCAGGCGCCGGGTAATCTCAACACGCATGTGGATATCACTCCCGAGCTGGCCGCGCAAAGGATCATCCAGCATGTGCTTGACGGAGTGGCCCTGGCACATAAGTATCGCCTGCCGAACCGCATAGACGATTTCATCCTCGAGCATCATGGCACCATGGTCACGCGTTACCAATATAACCAGGCGCTCGAAAAAGCGGGCGGCGATGCCAATAAGGTGGATGCGGAACGGTTCCGCTATCCCGGGCCGCGGCCGCGCTCACGCGAGACGGCCATCCTGATGATCGCGGATGGGACCGAGGCACGCGCCCGCGCCGAAGGTGCGGAGAGCGATGAGGATTTGCACGCCATCGTGCGTTCGGTCATTGAGCGCATCCAAAAGGAGAACCAGCTCGATAATGCACCCTTGACCATGCGCGACCTTTCCCTCATCGCCGATTCCTTTGTCGCCACCCTGCGCGGCACCTATCATCCGCGCATTCAATATCCCGCCGCCGAGCCGCCCGCCACGAATGTGAACGTTCAAACCACACCGCTGACTGGAAAGAAAGCATGATCTTCGTTGAATCCGAATTGCAAGACCGGGAAGTTCCCGCAGAACTGATCGAGCGCGCCGCGCAAGTTGCCCTGGCGCATGAGTCCGTCAGCGGAGATATCACCGTCCTGCTGGCCGATAACCCGCGCCTGCAGGAACTCAACCGCGACTATCTCGGCATAGATGCTCCCACCGATGTGCTTTCCTTTCCCGCCTCCGAGACCGACCCGGAAACCGGCGCGCCTTATTTGGGCGACATCCTCATCTCCATACCGCGTGCGGAAGAACAGGCCCAGTCTGGCGGCCATCCGCTTGAAGCGGAGCTGCAGTTGTTGGTCGTGCATGGCGTCTTGCATTTGCTCGGATACGATCATGCCGATGCAAAGGAGAAAGCCAAAATGTGGAAGTCACAGGCGGAGATTTTGGAAAGCCTCGGTCTATCGGGAATCGTGATTCAGGAATCTTGATTCCGATCACGAATACCGTTTCTCTAATATCGAATATCTAATATCGAGCATCGCATGTGGAATTTTATTGTTTCCCGTTATTACTCTTTTGGTCATGCCTTTCGTGGTTTGTGGTATGTTTTGCGTACCCAGCGTAATGCATGGATTCATACCGTTATTGCCATCCTCATATTCATCCTGTCGGCCTGGCTGAAAATTTCCAGGCAGGAATTGGCCATTATTATTCTCACAGCTGCCATTGTCTTTGCGGCTGAATTCATCAATACGGCCATTGAGGCGGTCGTGGATTTGGCCAGCCCCGAGAAACATCCTCTGGCAAAGGTAGGCAAGGATGTCGGCGCCGCGGCGGTCTTGATCTCGGCCCTCGCCGCCATTTTGATCGGATTGCTCATCCTCGGCCCACCGCTTTATTCAAAAGTTCTTCTGTTGCTTGGAAAATAATAAATGGATGATGTTATTGCGAGCGCAGCGAGCGAAGCGCCAGCACTGCGTTCTTCCAGTGTGGCAATCTTCTTGAACATGTAATTGAATGTTGCATGAGGTTGCCACTTCGGCCTTGTTCTCGATTTGCTCGAATAACATAGCTTACTAGATCAGTGGCCTCCTCACAATGACATGATTGAAAAGGAGATATGATGACTTTATCATTTCGTTTTGGTACCGTGGGTTCGCCGACTGGCACGCCCAAGAACCCCGGTGGCTCGGTCGGCTCCATCCAGTTCAGCAGTTCGCTCGACTTGCAGGCCTTTGAATTGGGCTGGGTGCAATCGGTGCGCGTCTCTGAGGCGACTTGTGCGGCTATCAAAGCCATGGCAGTGGAGCAGGATGTAGCCGTCAGCGTGCATGCCCCTTATTTCATCAACCTGAACGCCAATGCGGACGAATGGCCGAAGTCGCGCAAACGCCTGATGGACGCCGCCCATTATGGCAATCTGGCGGGTGCCACCGATATCATCTTCCATCCCGGTTCGTATTTTGAAAACCCGCCTGCCGAGGTTTTGAAAATAGCCATCCCGCGTTTGAAAGGCTGCGTGGACGAATTGCGCAAAGCCGGTAACCCCGTCACCATCCGGCCTGAGACCATGGGGAAATCGGCCATGCTTGGTTCATTCGAAGACACACTCGAAATGTCGAAGTCTATCGAAGGCGTTTTGCCCTGCCTTGACTTTGCCCACCTGCATGCGCGCCCCGGCGATGGGACGATGAACACCTACGATGAATGGTCGGCTTTATTGAAGGCCTATCAAAAGGCGCTGGGGAAAGCGGCGCTGAAGCATTTGCATATTCATCTTTCGGGCATCGAATATGGCCCAAAAGGTGAGAAGAATCATTTGAAGTTGGAAGAGGCCGATCTGGATTTGAAGGCGTTATTCCGCGCTCTCAACGATCATGGTTGCGCGGGACGAATTTTGTGCGAGAGTCCCATCATGGAAGAGGACGCGCTGAACATGAAGAAGGCCTGGATGAAGGTCAGCGGAGAGAAGGAATGAGGCTTACTCCCTTCGTTCCAATTCATCAGGTGTCGGTGGCTGAAAGATAGGTATACATTCTTTGAACATTCTCTCTGGAATATGGAATGCTCCTTTGGGAAGTTGGGCATTTCTTATCGCCAGGCGTTCCAAAAGCACATCCTCGGGCACATCCAGGAAGTGGATTTCACTGCTTGCATCCAATTGCGCGGCGCGTGCGCGGTAATCTTCCCGTTCACTCTTGGCCCAGAATTCAAAATCGAGGATCACATTCAGGCCCAATGCCAAGGCGCGTACGGCAATGCCCCACAGCAGCGATTCGATCAGATCATGCCTGGCATTGTGCTCGTCTTCCTCCACATCGTAGCCGAAAAGAGTATGTCCGAACAAAGCAAACGTTCCAACCTTTAAACTTTCAAACCTTCAAACCCTATAACTTTTCGCCATCACCGTGAACCTATCCTCATTCTTAAGATCGGCCTATGTCTTACCATTGTTGCTAGGCGGACCGGGTGTTTTGGAACACGCATGCCACACATGGGTTAATTCCGCCGATTTTC
>PMLN01000072.1 GCA_003158885.1 Anaerolineae bacterium | reverse complement strand
ATCACGGCAACTCCTGGAGAGCCTCAATTCAATCATCCTGTTTTGTTGTTTATTTGATAAAATTGACACTCTGCCATTGGTATAGGAATACAGGAACAAGATAGAAGAGTGATTATGAGTGAAGCGTTTACCGGTCAACTGAAGAATTGCATCTGCTGCCCGCGTAACTGCGGGATAAACCGTTTTGAAGGCAAGCTCGCGGTTTGCAGAGTCGGCGCGGAGATTTTGATCTCGCATATCGGTTTGCATTTCGGGGAGGAGCCGCCCATTTCGGGTACCAAAGGCTCGGGAACGATTTTCTTTGCAGGCTGTAACCTGCGCTGTGTCTTTTGCCAGAACTACCAGATCAGCCAGGAATTTCAGCAGACTCATACTCGAACTTTAAATGTGGATGAACTCGTCGGTGAAATGCTGAGGCTTCAAGCCGCAGGCGCACACAATATAAACTTTGTCTCGCCCTCGCACATGATCTTCCAGATGGCGGATGCCATCCTGGCGGCCAGGGAAAAAGGTCTGACCATTCCGGTTGTATACAACACCAACGGCTATGATTCAGTGGAGGCGCTGCGACAGATCCGCGGCCTGGTGGATATCTACCTGCCCGACATCAAATACATGGATAACGCACTTGGCAAGCGCTATTCGGCCGTGCTGGACTACGCTGAGATCATCCCCGGCGTCTTGCGGGAGATGCTGGATCAAGTGGGTCATTTGAAGGTGAACGATGATGGCATTGCCAGGCGCGGGCTGTTGGTGCGGCACTTGGTCTTGCCCGGCGGACTGGAGAACACGCGCAGCTGCCTGCGTTTTCTGGCCGGTTTATCGCCGGACATAACCCTCAGCCTCATGTCGCAATATTCGCCTCAGCATAAGGCCGGCAAGTATCCGGAGATCAACAGGACACTGACCGCCGCGGAATACGACGAGATCACGGAATACGCGCTTGATCTTGGGCTTGAGAATGCCTTTGTCCAGGAGATGGAAAGCCAGACGCAATGCCTGCCCGATTTTGCGCAGGATAGTCCATTTAATTTTGCTTAGAAAATGGTCTTAGAAGTCTTACAGGTCTTACAAGTCTCACAGGTCCCACAAGTCTCACAAGTCCCACAAGTCGCACAAGTCCCACAAGTCGCACAAGTCCCACAAGTCGCACAAGTCTTATAAGTCCGTTGGCGTTCAAGAGCGGTGAGGCGCTATTTCCAGGCAGAAAACTCATTCTTTCTTCATCTTCTTGTTGCTTTTTACTCACCTGCCCATGCTACAATCCAGTAACTGATGCTACAAACCGTCCCGAAGGTTTTTAATAAAACCTGGTTGAATTGCGAAAACCTTCGGGACGTTCTTCCGTAATACATTGCAAAGGTTCATATTATGAAAAAACTGATCTGCCTATTGGGGCTTGGAATTCTCCTTTCGGGTTGCTCCCTGCTGCAATCCAGTCCGGCATCTACTCCCACACCCGTCGACACGCCCACGAGCGGCCTGTTGATCGCGACGTTCACCCCCATCTCTACCGAGCCCATTCTTTCCACGCAGATTCCCACGCTGGAACCCATCACCACCGCCACGCCCATTGATTTGGCAACCGCCACCGTTGAGCAGACTGAGACGCCCGAAATCATATACACCAGCGCGCCGCCAACCTTGATCACCGATCTCTCGGTTGGCGTGAGTTTCAAATTCAAATCCTGCGCCTCCCCCACCACGGTCACGTTCAGCGGCGAAATCACGATCGACCCGGCCAATTTTACCGAGGTGGATTACCGCTGGGTGATTTCCGGGACAATATCACACATCGGCACGATCATCCGAACGAACATATCTGCAGCGACCACATTTACTATTCACCCCTACACTTATAAACTGGGCTGCGGAAGCTATACGATCGGCCTGCAGGTGCTCTCTCCCAACCTGGTGACCGATAAAAAGAGTTTCACGATCCCGTGACGAAGGCGGCATTGCCTGCTTACAGAGACGAAACGCTCTGCTTTATTTCGCCGACATTGTCATGCCGATTTTATCGGATTATTTGCTATAATAGAAATTGCTTTTTGATAGCTTGTAAACAGTCAGGCTCTCAAGATGGGAGGCTTATATGCAACAGAAATCTGCATCCTCATTAGGAGATGGATTTTCTTTTCTTACATCCAGAAAAGTGCTTTGGCTTTTGCTATTAATCGCAGCAATAGCCATAATCGCGATAACGGTTTTTATAACCCCGAAAATGCTTGCTGCATATTATTTCAATAGGGGAAATACATACCTCGATCAAGGGCAAAATACCAAAGCGATCTCTGATTACACTAAAGCCATCCAGCTAGATTCACAGAATGAACTTGTCTACTGAAGCCGTGGGATAGCTTATGACCAGCTAAAGAAGCATGCGCAAGCGCTGGCCGATTTCAATTCGGCCATTAAACTTAACCCATCATACGCTAAAGCCTATGATAACCGCGGATATGTTTATTTTGAACAATCAGAAAATCTTCAAGCTCTCGCAGATTACACTAGAGCCATTGAACTGGATCCGAAAGATGCACAGGCGTACATTAATCGCGGTTGGATTTATTATGAGCAATCTCAACATGAACAAGCCTTAAACGACTACAACACGGCTATTGACTTGAATCCATACAACCCAAGGGCTTACGACGACCGCGGTAAGATATATCGCCAACTAGGGCAATACGCACAGGCTACTGCTGATTTTGGAAAAGCCATTCAACTTAACCCGCGGTTCGCAGTTGCCTTTAATGATCGAGGAAATGTATATCTCGACCAATCGGAATACGAATTGGCTCTTGCTGACTACAATGAGGCTATCCAACTCAATCCGCAAGAATCACTGGCCTACAACAACTTAGGAGTAGTTTATTCTCGTCAAGGGCAATATGATTTAGCCATTGCATATATAACTAAAGCTATTCAACTCAACCCACAGGATGCAATAGCTTATAATAACCGGGGTTTCGCTTACTATGAACAATCTAAATTTATACAAGCTATTGTTGATTATACTGAAGCCATTCAGCTTTATCCACAATACGCATTGGCTTATAACAATCGCGGAAAGGCTTATCAAGCACTTGGACAACAAACTCAAGCAAACGCAGACTTTCAAAAATACAAAGAATTATCTGGAACGCCATAAAGCAAATGGCCAAAGAAATGAACAAAAAACACTCCCATCGTCTGGGGTGTTTTTTGTTATTCTTGGGTTTATATTTCAAACTCAGATGATATCAGATGTGCCGCGTCCGAAGTCATGGTTTTCTCAAGATCGGAGGATGAACCGCTCGCCAAGAACGCGAAGAAAAAACAANNAGCACGGGTTCGCCATGGACTTTGCCAAATCCACGAATCTGCCACATATTCCTACTGACAAAATATGACTTATATGATAAAATTAGTCTCTTCCTCTATAGGATCGATAACCGAGGAGCATTTTGAAAATGGAGAGAAAAGCGTGAATAAATTAAAGGTTGTTTCTTTGTTGGTTCTTTTGGCATTGACCATGTCTATGCTGGCGGCCTGCGGGTCGGCCGCCCCGGCAGGTGTTTCCAACCTGGTTTTATCCACGGATAAGGATGGCGCGAACAAGGCCGCCACGTTTGCTCCCACC